>NZ_JAFGYZ010000039.1:0-30468 GCF_017491585.1 Pseudomonas sp. 58(2021) | reverse complement strand
CCCCCAAGGGGGCGAGGGGGAAAGGGAGCAGATCTTCATGCTTTTCAGGTCCTGAGTTCGACTCGACTCCTCAGGTCGATGTACTTCGAATGAACACCTCGGTCAGTTCCCTCTCCCTCCGGGAGAGGGTTAGGGTGAGGGCAGCGGTTCACCGGGCAGGAATCAAAAGCTCCCGAACACCACCATCCCGCTCCACCACCTCCCCCGGCAACCTCAACCGCTGATCATCCAGATACCGATAATCCTTGCGCGCTAGCTCCAGCTGAGCGAAATCCAGCTCCACACTGAACCGCCCCTCCTCACGCCCGGCCTCGAACAGCAGCGTGCCCAGCGGATCCACCAGCGCACTGCCGCCGGCAAACATCAACCCGTCATCCCCGGTTTCCACACGGTTGACCATCAGCGCAAACGCCTGGTTTTCCTGGGCCCGGGCCATGATCGCGGTGCGGTGGGTCGGACCGTACGGGTCCATGTTGCCGTTGGTCACGATCAACAATTCGGCGCCCAGTTGCGCCAGGGCCCGGGCCGATTCCGGAAACTCGATGTCGTAGCAGATCAGCAAACCGACCCGAACACCGTTCCACAGGCAGGTGGCGTAACGGTCGCCGGCCTCGAACACGCCGCGGTCCGACGCCCAGAGGTGGGTCTTGCGGTATTTCAGGGCGATGCCTTCCGGAGTAATCAGCAGCGTGGTGTTGTAGAAGCGGCCGTTGTCGTTCTCGGCCATGCCGATCACCACGGCGAGGTTGCGTTCACGGGCGGCAGCCTGCACGGCGCTGACGGTCGGGCCGTCCAGCGGCTCGGCGATCTGCGCCACAGTGTCGGCAGTCGGGAAGCCCATCAGGTGAGTCTCGGGGAACACGATCAGTTGCGTGTCGGCGGCGCAGGCCGCAATCGCCGCGAGTGCGCGTTCGAGGTTGTACGCCGTGTCTTTGTCACGGCCCGCCAGTTGGGCGAGTTCGACTTTCATGGGGAGTCCTTGTTATGAGCGCCGGGTGCCGAAAGATTGCCCGGCGACTGTCTGTGGACCAGTATGCTTCGCATTCGACCGGCCAGGGAATTACGCGGCCGGGGTAACCCGATAGGGGTAGAGGCATGACTGTTTCGTTTGACGACATCACCTGGCACCGCGCCGTCGGGCAGTTGATCGACGCCCTCGACAAGCCGAATTTCTGGGCGCAACTGGTGCGCCTGCTCGACCAGTACGTCACGTTCGATAGCTGGGTGGCGCTGCTGTTCAGCGCCGACCGCCATCCGCAGGTGTTCGCCGAATGCCCCGGCGCCGACGGCAGTCCCGACCAGTTGTTCCAGGATTACCTGCGCGGGTTGTACCTGCTCGACCCGTTCTACATCGCCTGCCGCGAGCAATCGCGCACCGGGTTGTATCGCCTGTCGGAGGTCGCGCCGGAGCACTTCGAATTGACCGAGTATTACCAGCGATACTTTCGTCTGAATGTGGTGGCCGACGAAATCCAGTTCAATTGCCAGCTCGAAGGCGACCGCACGCTGTGCCTGTCACTGGGCAGCCAGCAGCGCTTCAGCGGCGAGCAGATTGCCTTGCTGTCGCTGATCCAGCCGTGGGTGCTCGGCCTGTTGCGCCAGCGCCTGCCCTACGAAATCAATGAAACCCTGGCATTGGCACCGGCGCCTGCGCAACCGGACTGGCGGGTGCAGCTCGAAGCGTCGGTGCAGCAACTCAAGGGCGCGCAACTGACCGCCCGGGAACTGGATGTCGGGCGTTTGATGCTCAGCGGTTGCTCCAGTAAAGAAATCGCCCGTAAGCTGGAAATCTCTGTTGAAACCGTGAAAGTCCATAAGAAACACATGTACAGCAAGCTGGGGATCAAATCCCAGTCGGAGCTGTTTTCGATCTTTCTGCAGGCGCAGAACGCCTGACTGCCGCAAAAAACCGTCCGAACCAAGGAAACCGTATGAGCCTGTCACTTCTGAGCCGCTACGCCTTCTTTGCCGTCTGCGTGATTTTCACCCTCGCCAGCCTGCCCTTTCTCGAACACGACTGGCTGTGGCCGATCACTGCCGTTACCGGCGTGTTGAGCCTGCTGGGTCTGTTCGACCTGATGCAAAGCCCCCACGCGGTGCGCCGCAACTACCCGATCCTGGGCAACATCCGTTACCTGGTCGAAGGCATCCGCCCGGAGATCCGCCAGTACCTGCTGGAATCCGACAGCGACGCCCTGCCCTTCTCCCGCGCCCAGCGTTCGCTGGTGTACTCGCGAGCCAAGAATGAAAGCGCCGACAAACCGTTCGGCACCTTGATCGACGTCTACCAATCCGGTTTCGAATTCATCGGCCACTCGATGCGCCCGGCGCCGTTGAGCGACCCGAGCAGTTTCCGCGTCACCGTCGGCGGCCCGCAGTGTACCCAGCCGTATTCGGCGTCGGTGTTCAACATCTCGGCCATGAGCTTCGGTTCCCTCAGTGCCAACGCGATCCGTGCGCTGAACCAGGGTGCGAAACTCGGCAATTTCGCCCACGACACCGGCGAAGGCAGCATCAGCCCGTATCACCGCGAACACGGCGGCGACCTGACCTGGGAGCTGGGCAGCGGCTATTTCGGTTGCCGCACCAGCGACGGCCGCTTCGACCCCGAACGCTTCGCCGCCCAGGCACAGACCCCACAAGTGCGGATGATCGAAATCAAGATGAGCCAGGGCGCCAAACCCGGCCACGGCGGGATTCTGCCCAAGCACAAAGTGACCCAGGAAATCGCCGATACCCGCGGCATCCTGATGGGCGAAGACTGCATTTCACCGTCCCGCCACAGCGCGTTCTCCACACCGATCGAGATGATGCATTTCATACAGCAACTGCGTGAATTGTCTGGCGGCAAACCGGTGGGCTTCAAGTTCTGCCTCGGTCATCCATGGGAGTTCATGGGCATCGCCAAAGCCATGCTCGAAACCGGGATCCTGCCGGACTTCATCGTGGTCGACGGCAAGGAAGGTGGCACCGGCGCCGCGCCGGTGGAATTCACCGACCACATCGGCGTACCGATGCGCGAAGGTCTGCTGTTCGTACACAACACGCTGGTCGGCCTGAATCTGCGGGACAAGATCAAGCTCGGCGCCAGCGGCAAGATCGTCAGTGCCTTCGACATCGCCAGCGTGCTGGCCATCGGCGCCGACTGGGCCAACTCGGCGCGCGGTTTCATGTTCGCCATCGGCTGCATCCAGTCGCAAAGCTGCCACACCAACAAATGCCCGACCGGCGTCGCCACCCAGGACAACCTCCGCCAGCGCGCGCTGGTGGTGCCGGACAAGGCCCAGCGGGTCTACAACTTCCATCGCAACACGTTGAAGGCGCTGGCGGAAATGCTCGCCGCCGCCGGCCTCGATCATCCGTCGCAACTGTCGGCCAAGCATTTGGTGCGGCGCATGTCGGCCACCGAAATCAAACTGTTCTCGCAGCTGCATGTGTTCCTGAAACCTGGGGAATTGCTCACCGGGGAAGTGAACGGCGAGTTCTATTCGCGGATGTGGCAGATGGCGCGGGCGGACAGTTTTGAGCCGCAGGAAATCGCGGCGGCCTAGACTCTGAACGGTCACCATTGCAGCAAGCGGCCGTGGGGCGGCTCCTTCATCACGATGAAGCCGTAGTCGCCAATCAGGTAAAGCCGGTAATAGAGGCTGTCCACTAAGGGTGGATAGCCCATCAGACCGACGCGGGTCGCGTTGCGCCGCTCCCGCTCGGCGACCACGTTGGTGATGCCGGCCGAAGGCAGATTTTCGGCGAGCATGAAGTAATCGATGTTCAGCAGATATTGCAGCACCGGCAACTGTTTGAACGTACCCACCGCCCCCGCCAGCCAGCGGTCGGAGTACGTCACCGAGATATAAATCCGTTTGGCTTCGCGCAGTTCGCGATGGGATGAAATGTCGTGGCTCAGGCTGTTGAGAGCACTGCTGGCGAAGGTTTTTTCCATCGTCAGCACCCGCCCGTACGCGAAGGACAGCGACAGCGTGGCCAGAAGCGGAATCGCCAACACCAGAGGCAGCCGCGAGTGCAGCGACATCAACCCCAGCCAGGCCAGATAGAACAGCAACATCAGCAACACGCCGAACCCCATCAGAGTTCGCGCACCTTCGTTGAAATCGCGAAACAACAGCGTCATCCCCGGCACCAGCAACACAATCAGCGGCAAAGTCAGCAGACAGCCACAGCTCAGGAGCAGGCCCTTTGCGGGTGGTTCCTGGCGCAGGCGAATTTGCCGTCCCATCCGTACACCACCGAACAATGCGCACAGAAGTAATACGACGAACACTGCTGTGTAGCCACTGTGAAACAGCAGCGCCACCTTCTCCATGACCCGGCCAAAATTGATGCTGATCTGCAGCAGTGGATCAGCACTGAGGTTGAGCAATTCGGTGCGTGTGGAATCCGTGAACGGATAGGCCGTGACCGCGTAGATCGACACGCCCAGCACCAGTTGCGCCAGCCGCCAGCCTGATTGGCGCCAGAGTTCATCCCATGGCACTCGCGCGTGAACATGCCTGAGCAACTCCACACAACACAGTCCAAGAAACACATTGAGGCTGATCTGGTACAGCCCGATCGCCAGCGCCAGCAACACCGAAGGGACCAGCCATCGCTGTATTCGCGAAGTACCGCCAAACGTGATCGCGTAAATCACCGCGACCAGACTCAGGGCCATGCCGGCCCCGTCGTATTGGTAGGACAGGTTCTGCAACAGGAACGGGTTGTACCAGAGCGGCAACGGAACCAGACAACAGGCCAGGGTCGGTTCAGGAAAATAGTGAAAGGTCAGCCGCGTCAGGGCAAAAGACATGGCCACCGTGGCGATCAACAGCGGCAATGGAAAAATATTCGGTGCAGCGCCGGTGAACGTCAGCGCCTGATACAGCCAGTCCATGAACAACCGCCCCTGCCCCGCCCAGGCGTTGCCGGCGGCCAGGGTCCGCCAGTTGTCGTCGATGTAGGGGAAGTCGGCGAGGATCAGCGGCAGGATGTACAGCGTCGTGGCGAGCAGGAAGAACAGCACGACCTGACGGTGGCCGAGTTCTCGGTCGACAAAATCACTCATCCTCATGTCCGTGCCTCTGAATTGGTTGCCACCGATTCGATCACTAAACGTTGGAAAGCGGCTACTGTCAGGAATTACAGGTTAGCGACCCTTTCAGACGAGCGGATAGGCATGTCCAGGCCGTTGAATATCTTTATCCCGGAAAAACAAAAGCCCCGGACTTTCGACCGGGGCTTTCGAGTTTCAGCGCTGACGAATTATGACACCGAACGCATCGCGCCCTGTGCCGAATCCTTCGGCTGCAGCTTGAACACGTAGAACAACACCGTCAGCAGCACCAGGAACGCCGGGCCCACATACAGCGCCACACGGGTATCCGGGAAGTACGCCATCAGCCCCACCACCAGCACCAGGAACGCCAGCGCCAGATAGGAGCTGACCGGGAACAGCCACATTTTGTACTTCAGGCCGGCCCGTTCGCTGGCGCTCAGGCCTTTGCGGAATTTCAACTGCGCCAGCAGGATCATCACCCAGGTCCAGATTGCGCCGAAGGTGGCAATCGAGGTCACCCAGACGAAGACTTTTTCCGGAACCAGATAGTTGAGCAGCACGCCCAGCAACAGCGCGAAGATCGACAGCAGCAACGCCCGACGCGGCACGCCGTTGCTCGAGGTGCGAGCGAAACCGGCCGGCGCCTGGCCGTTCTGCGCCAGGCTGTAGAGCATGCGCCCGGTGCTGAAGATGCCGCCATTGCACGACGACAGCGCAGCGGTAATCACCACGAAGTTGATGATGCCGGCGGCGGTCTTGATGCCCAGACGCTCGAAGGTCATCACGAACGGACTGCCCTGGGTGCCGATTTCATTCCACGGGTAGATCGACAGGATCACGAACAGCGCGCCGACGTAGAACAGCAGGATCCGCCAGAACACCGAGCCGATCGCATTGGGGATGGTCTTCTGCGGGTTCTTCGCTTCACCGGCGGTCAGACCGATCATTTCCACACCCAGATAAGCGAACATCACCATCTGCAGCGACATCAACACGCCCGTCACGCCGTTGGGCATGAAGCCGCCGTGGGCCCACAGGTTGGAAATCCCCAGCGCCACACCGTCGTTGCCGAAACCGAAGGCGATGATGCCGATGCCGCCCAGCACCATGGCGATGATGGTGACGATTTTGATCAGGGCGAACCAGAACTCGAACTCACCGAAGGCCTTCACCGCGATCAGGTTGATCGAGCCCATGCTGACCAGCGCCGCCAGCGCCCAGATCCAGCGCGGGACATCGGGAAACCAGATGCCCATGTACACCGCCACCGCCGTGATTTCCGCAACGCAGGTCACCAGCCACAGGAACCAGTAGTTCCAGCCGGTCAGAAAACCGGCCAGCGGGCCGAGGTAATCCTGTGCGTAACGGCTGAAGGAGCCGGCCACCGGGTTGTGTACGGCCATTTCGCCGAGGGCGCGCATGATCACCAGGATCGCCAGACCACCGATGATGTAAGACAGCATGATTGCCGGGCCGGCCATTTCGATGGCCTTGGCCGAACCGAGAAACAGACCGACACCGATACAGGCGCCGAGCGCCATCAGGCGAATGTGCCGTTCACCAAGTTCGCGTTTGAGTGGACCGCCGTTAGCGGTCTCGCCATGGGGCGGGTGATTGCCGACTGGCATGGGGGACTTCCTCGTCTTGTTATTGGATAGACCACCGAGTGTCGAAGCGTCGGCCGATAAGCCATGGCTTCCCGACACCGCGCCGGCCTCGTGGGCGGACGCGTCCTGCAGGTTCGGGCCTGAGGATCAGAGGGGCTGGCAGTATAAAAAGCTTCCCGCAGGAAATTTCACTCTAAAAACCGACATATTCAGCGACAAGCATCGTTATAAATCGGCATTTCGAGACAAACACTCCTGAAAAAACCGGATTATTCACTGCCGAAATGGGCGCCGAGTATTGCACAGCAATGGTGCATCGTCATGCCCCTACCCAAGTCGTATTTACCCGAGAACCGCTCTGTTCCGCCCTTTTCCAGGACCTGCACACCCGTCGCTGCCGGATTGCCCGCCGCGCAGATTTGTTCAGGGTCCAGGCTTCACAATTTTTTCACCCGCGCCAACCACCGACTAAGCTTCAGTCAAGTCCGATCAATCTGCGTGAATGGATCAATCGACTATGGGCGCTTTGTGGCAAACCGATTCGAGTGAAAAAGTGGTTCCGACTGAACGTGTGGATGAAGCGCCTGTCCCTGAGAAACCCCGTCGCAACCGGCATGGGTGGAAGGCTTTCTGGCTGTTGCTGGTGATCATTGCGATTGTGGTGGGCCTGGCCGCGATGAAGGAAATGCGCACCTCGCGTTTTCAATCCCGCGAGGTCAGCCAGTACGCCGCCAAATTGACCTATGAACTGCAACCGGGGCCAAGCGAAGCCATTCGTTATCCGGGCAACGGGCCTTTCGATCTGCGTCTGGGTTACAGCTCGCTGGATGAGTTTCTGCCTCGGCTGCTCAAGCGCAACTACGTGATCACCGAACAGACGCGCTTCTCGCCAGCGCTGCTCGGCTATACCGACAAGGGCCTGTTCGTGCCCTACTCCGAGAAAATCCAGGCCGGGCTGTCGATCACCGATTGCCGCGCCGCGCCGCTGTATCAGTACAACTATCCACAGCAGCTATATTCGAGTTTCGAGTCGATCCCGCCGGTGGTGGTCAACAGCCTGCTGTTCATCGAAAACCGCTTTCTGCTCGACCCCCAACAACCGCTGGCCAACCCGGCAGTGGACTGGCCGCGCTTCGGCATGGCCGCGTGGTCGCAGGTAGCCAAGTTATTGCACTTGCCGGGACAGTCGGCCGGCGGCAGCACCCTGGCCACGCAACTGGAAAAGTATCGCCACTCGCCTGACGGACTGACGGTGAACGGCGCCGAGAAAATCCGCCAGATGATTTCCGCCAGCGTGCGAGCCTATCAGGCCGGCCCTGACACCTTGTCGGCACGGCGCAACATCATTCGTGATTACCTCAACAGCGTGCCGTTGTCAGCGGTGCCGGGGCATGGTGAAGTCCACGGCATGGCCGAAGGTTTGCGGGTCTGGTACGGCGCCGACTTCAACGAAGCCAACGCAAAACTGGCGAGCACCGCGACCGACCCGAAGTCCATGGCCGACAAGGGCCTGGCCCTGCGCGAAATGCTCTCGCTGATGATCGCCCAGCGCCGTCCTTCTCATTACCTGACCAAGGGCCGGGAAGAGCTGGCCGACCTCACCGACAGCCATCTGCGGCTGCTCAAGCAGAATGGCGTGATCGACACCGCGCTGGCCGATGCCGCCTTGGCCAGCATGGTCACTTACCGCGACTGGCAGACCCAGCCGACCATCCAGCCGATCGAGACCAACAAAGGCATCAGCGTCGCCCGCAGCCGGTTGGCCTCGATGCTCAATCGTCCGCTCTACGATCTCGACCGTCTCGACCTCTCGGCCACCAGCACCCTGCAGGGCGAGCTGCAAACCCAGGCCACCGCCTACCTGAAAAAACTCGCCGACCCCGCCTACGCCGCCGAAATCGGCCTGCTCGGCGAACGTCTGCTGACGCCCACCAGCACCACGCAAGTGCGCTACAGCTTCACCCTGTTCGAGCTGACACCGGACGGTTCGCGGGTGCGGGTGCAGACCGACAGCACCGACCAGCCGTTCGACATCAACGAGGGCAGCAAGCTGGAACTGGGCTCCACCGCCAAGATGCGGGTGCTGACCACCTACCTGCAAATCATCTCTGAGCTGCATGACAAGTACGGCGCCATGACCGTGCCGGAGCTGAAGAAAGTGGACGTACCGGATCAGGACCGCCTGACCCAGTGGGTGATCGATTACCTGATCCAGAACACGGATCACGACCTGTCGAAGATGCTCGGCGCAGCCCTCGACCGCAAATATTCCGCCAGCCCCGGCGAGGCGTTTTTCACCGGCGGCGGGCTGCATGTGTTCCACAACTTTCGCAAGGAAGACAACGGCCGCATGCCGACCCTGCGCGATGCTCTGCGCGAGTCGATCAACCTGCCGTTCATTCGCCTGATGCGCGATCTGGTGCGCTACACCACCTACTCCGGCCCCAACAACAGCGCCGAGCTGCTCAAGGACGATCGCGACCCGCGGCGTCAGGAATACCTCGCCTCGTTCGCCGACCGCGAAGGCACTTCGTTCCTGCTCAAGTTCTGGAAGAAGTACCGGAACAAGGACACCCAGGCCCGGCTCGACACCTTCCTCGACAGCATGCGCCCGACCCCGATCCGCATGGCCGCCGTGCACCGTTACCTGCTGCCCAACGCCAGTCAGGAAGACTTCAACACCTTTGTGCGCTCGCACCTCAAGGGCGTAAAAATTACCGAAAAACTCACCGACGAACGCCTGGAACGGCTCTATCTGGCCTACGGGCCCGGCACCTATGACCTGCCGGATCAGGGCTTCATCGCCAAGGTCCACCCGCTGGACCTGTGGCTGATCGGCTACCTGCTCAACCACCCGGACGCGACCTGGAGCCAGATCGTCAAGGCCAGTCAGTTCGAACGTCAGGAAGTCTACAGCTGGCTGTTCAAGAGCAAGCACAAGGGCGCCCGCGACAGCCGGATCCGCACCATGCTGGAAATCGAGGCGTTCCTCGACATCCATCAGCGCTGGCAGAAAGTCGGCTATCCGTTCGATCACCTGGTGCCGTCGCTGGCCACCGCCATCGGCAGTTCCGGTGATCGTCCCGCCGCGCTGGCGGAGTTGATCGGCACCATCCTCAACGACGGTGTTCGCATGCCGACCTTGCGCATCGACAGCCTGCACTTCGCCGCCGGCACGCCTTACGAAACCAAACTGGTCAATGACCCTCACGTCGGCAAACGGGTGATGCCGTCCGAAGTCGCCACGGCGATGCGTGAAGCGCTTTCGCAAGTGGTGGACTCGGGGACGGCCAAACGTGTTTCCGGCAGTTTCAAACTGAACGATGGAACACCGCTGACCATGGGCGGCAAGACCGGTACCGGTGACAACCGCATCGAAGCCATCGGTTCCGGCGGACGCATTTTGAGCTCCAAGTCGATCAACCGTACGGCGACCTTCGTGTTCTACATCGGCGACCACCATTTCGGCACGCTCACCGCATTCGTGCCGGGGCGCTCGGCGGAGAACTTCAAGTTCACCTCGGCCCTGCCGGTGCAGGTGCTCAAGGGCATGGCGCCGATTCTGATGCCGTACTTGCAGCCGGGCAGTGATTCACAGTGCCTTGCACCGCAGACACCTACTGTGGCATCCGCTTCATTTGAAGCCGATGCCGGGTAGTAGTTATGTGTTTTATGCATTTCAATATTCAATCATTAACGTATTAATCCGACACCGAGACAGCAGGCTTTTAAACTAATTAATCAGGACTTTGAACGTTAGGCTGAGAACTCTTTACTTATTCAAGGCCTGCACAATGACTGCAACATCCACATATAAAGGGCAACATTACGACTTAATTAAATCGCGGATCGATCCGGTATTCAGCGATATGCAGTTGCATCGTGCCCGAGCGCTGACAAAGACATCGCCAAACCGTGAGTCGTGGATGATCGCGACGCCAGCAGCCAGGCTGGAACGCCTGTCCGACGATAACCGTCGCGCCTGGGGAGCGCAGAATCGCATCGACCGCCTGCTCGGCCGTCTCCAGGACATTTACGCCTTTGCCGAACCGCTGCTGAAAGCGAAGTTGCTTGAACAGTTCAATATCGACGTCGACGTCAGGAATACCTATGTAAGGCTTTACGCTGCAGCAACAACACCCTGGTATGCGATTGATATCGCGAAGGGTTCCAAAGCCCGTACCGTTTCAATGCTTGACGCTGCGTTGCAGAACTTCGCGCGCGATGAAACTTATCAACACTACTCAACATTCATTATAAAAACCGACGCTGTCCGCGACTTGTTCGATATCTCGCCAATTGGCAAGACCCTGAGTGTGAGTCAGTTTCAGGCATTGTGCCGGCAACTGGACATCGGAGCGCAGTACAGGGCCCATCTCGACACAATCCTGCTGAATCCGGAGCCGGTTGCCGAAACCTATTTGCGGACAAGGGTCGAACAAAGCCTGCAAGCCGCACTGAAGGCTGCCGCCCGCATGGCGCAGATCAAAAGGGACATTGGCCCCGGCGCCTATGCGCTGATTCGCGACCTTTTGCTGGGCCGGCAGAACCTGACGCTCGATGGTCAGGCCATGTGCGTGTGCGATCTGGGCATGATGGACCTGACCCTGACCGGGGTCGTGATCATCCGCCCCGATCCGGCGCAGGCGCAACACTCGCAGAAAATGATTGCCTACGTGCCGCACGACCCCGATCACCCGCTCAAGGAATATGCCTCCACACTGGCATTCATGGACGAGTTGACCCGCCAGTTGCGGGCAGACAGAACGTTGCCGTCTTCGGGTATCGGCTACCGGACGTTTTTCAGTCAGTTTGTCGACCACGAACAGCGCGGTCATTTTTTCGCCGGACTCGAACAGCGCCTGACCTTCGTCAAATGGTATGCGAAGGAACCGGGTGACGCCCGACCGTCCTGGCGGGAAACCCCGGTCGAGAAGCCTCAACTGCAATTCAGCGCCCCCCCGATCACAGCGCCTCTGTGGACTTATCTCTACCGACAACGGCTCAACAAAATCCTCAATGACGCACGCAGCATCGCCGTGTCGACTGCCGACGCCGACAACAACGCGCGCTGGGCCTGGTGGGAGAATTTCAAGAAGATCGCCTCGGACATCTTCAATGCCGCGCTACTGGTCCTGACGCCATTCGTTCCGGGACTGGGCGAACTGATGTTGGCCTATACCGCTTATCAACTGACCAGCGAAGTGGTTGAAGGCGTGGTCGACCTCACTCACGCCCACTGGGCCGACGCGGCGCAACACGTGGTCGGCGTGGTGACCGATGTGATTGAGTTCGCCGCATTGGGTGCCGGCCATGCCATCGGCAGTTCATTTCGCCTCAAGCTTTCCCCGTTTGTCGAGAACATGAAACCGGTTCAGTCGTTCGACGGCAAGACCCGGCTCTGGAACCCCGACCTGACACCTTACGAGCAACCGGCGCTGGCTCCGCCCGACACCTCCAGGCCAGATGTCCTGGGCTTGCATCACCATGCCGGAAAGACCGTTCTGCCCCTGGAGGGCAAGCATTACGAGGTGAAATACGATCGCAACAGCGGCCATCATCGCGTTCAGCACCCCGTTCGGCCGCAGGCCTATTCTCCGCAGTTGCGGCACAACGGCCAGGGGGCATGGACTCACGAAGCGGAAACCCCACAAGATTGGGAAGGGCCGACGCTGATGCAGCGCCTGGGGCATTCCGTGGCGGGATACACCCAGGCCGAGCAGGAGAACCTGCGCGCCATCAGTGGCACCCCACCTGCAGCCTTGCGCAGGATCCATGTGGAAAACACGTCCCCCCCACCGCTGCTGGCCGACACGGTGACGCGCTTCAATACCTGGGAGGAAGCGAAAAGCCTCAGTCAGCGGATTCGTACCGGCCAGCCGCTGGATCCGGCCTCGTACTGGTTCGAGCGCATGGCACCGGACCTGCCCGGCTGGCCCGCCGACAAAGCCTTGAAGGTCTTTGAGAACGGCGATACAAGCGGTGGCTTTCGCAAGTATGGAAATCCCCAGGCACCGGATGCTCAGACGCTCGGCATCAGTGTCTCGGACATGATGGCTGGCAGATTGCCGGAACGGTTGGCGGACTTCCTTGACGATGCCGACATGAAATCTTTGCTGGGCGGCAACTACCCCAAGGCCGAACGGGCACAGGTCTTGCGCAACCAACTGGCCGATGCCGCGCAAAGGCGCCTCCCGGAAATTTTCGACTACCAGTACCGGCTCAAGGATTACAACGGCGATGCGCGTATCCAGTTGCTGCAACGGCAGTACCCGTCATTGCCTTCCAGGGTCGCTGAAATCCTGCTGTCAAAGGCAACCCCCGACGAACAGAACGTGATGCTCGAAGAACATCGAATTCCCCTGCGCCTGAAGGATCAGGCACGGGAAAGCGCTTTCGAGGTGATGGCCGCACGCGCGGTCGAAGGCCTGCACGAGCCAGCGCTGCTGGGCCTGGACACCGAACGCCTCGTGCTCAACACCCTGAAAGTCCATACCCACACCTTCGCCGATTTGCGCATTGAGGTACGCGCCGGCACTTACGACGGCCCCTTGCGCTGCAGCGCCGGCGCCCCGGACGCAGCCCAACAGCGAATATTGATCAGGGACGAGTACGGCCGTTACGAGGTGCGCAACGGCGCGCACATTGAACGCAATAATCTGTACGAAGCCATTCTGTTGGCCCTGCCTTCCGAACTGCGCAACACACTGGGATATCGACCCGGGCAGGGAGAACGGTTCAGGCAATGGCTGATCGCCAAAACCGAGCCGCCGGCCGAACGTCGGACCCTGCTGGCCCAACCACCGATCCGTCCGGTCGTACCGCTGGAAACCGGATTGTTGCTGCGCGGTGGCTGGCTGTCCAAAGGCGCTCGAACCGTGGAAGAGAAAGTGCAGAATCTCTATCCGCATTTCAATGAAGCGCAAGTCGCAGCGTTCACCCGGTCGCTGCAGCGCAACGGCGATCCCCACGCCGGGATCGAACGCCTTGAGCGCGAACTGAATAGCCTGAAACAGAAACTCGAACAATGGCGGCAGAGTTTTCTGAGCAGCTGGGACGCCGACAGTCCCGACACTAACCTGCCCAGGTCCTACTTCGACTATCTGCACAAGGGCGGTCGTGACATCGCCGATCGGCTGCTGGAATGTTTCGAGCGAAAGTCCGAGTTGTTTGGCGAGCGCTTCACCAGCCTGGAAAGTGGCTATGCGCTGGACCTCTCCAGCGGATACCTGTCTCGCGATCTCCAGAGCTGGTGGCGACAACTGCCGGACGGTTTGAAACCCTGGCTCGATCAGATCACCACCCTGAGTGTGGATGGATCGAGATTTTCCCCGGATGCAACCGGTTTGTTGAAAGACTTTCGCCATTTGCGGCAGTTCAGCGCCCGAAATTGCGGACTGCATGCCTTGCCCGATGGCGTCGGTCAGATGCGCCTGCTGGAAACCCTGCGCCTGAACAACAATCAGATCCGCCTGACGCCTGCGGCGGTGGAGCAACTGCGCAATCTGACGCGCCTGGAAACCCTGCGCCTGGACAACAATCCACTGGGCCTGCCACCGGATATCGGACGGATGCCGAGACTCAAGGTGTTGAGTCTGGTCAACACACAGATCAGTGACTGGCCCGTGGGGCTGCTCTTGAAAGCCCGGCCACGGGGTTTTTTCCTGGATCTGAGGTCAAATCCGATTACGCAGATGCCCCAGGTTGCTCCGGGGTCCGACAAGGCATGGCTGATTGCGCGTACTCGCCTTCATGGAGAACGGTTGTCGACTTCGGCGCGTGCAACCTTCGAGACCTACCGGACGTCAGTGGGGATATCCGCCCATGAAACTTACTCCACCGCCGCCGAAGACCTACTCCAGCAGTGGCCCATTTCCCTGGATACCTCGCTGGCGCAAGACAGCGCGGGCATCGGCGCCTACCGCGGCGAAGCGTGGCATGCGGTGGCCAGCGAGCCCGATTCAGACGGCTTTCTGAAAGTGCTGCAGGCCCTGACCCGCTCCGCCGATTATCTGGCCGGTGATAAGGCGCGGGATCAATTGACCGACCGGGTCTGGCGGATGATTGCCGCCATGGACATCGACACCCGATTGCGCGAAGACCTGTTTCTCATGTCAACCGATCCCGAAGGCTGCGAGGATGCCAGTGCCCAATTGTTCAACAACATGGGCATACGGGTGCTGGCGTCCGAAGCCCGATTGTTCTCCACCAGTCACGCCGAGCTGGAGCGCAAACTGGTGACACTGGCCAAGGGGGCGGCACGCCTGAGACAAGTGAGCGAAATCGCCCGAGACGACATCAAGGCTCGCAACGGCGATCCCGATGAGGTCGAGGTTCACCTGGCCTACGAAACGGGGCTGGCCAAACGCCTGGATTTGCCCTGGCAGTCCGAAGCCATGAAATTTCGTCCGGTCGCCGGTGTCGACGACGAGACCATCGCCGAGGCCTACGACAGGATCATCGGCCAGGAGGCCGGCGACGGGCTGGTCAACCAAATGATCGAGCAACCGTTCTGGGGCCAATATTTGCGCGAAACCTGGCCAGGAGAACTCCTCGCCAACACCCGCGCTCATCAGGCAAAGGGCGACCTGCTGATCGATTTGCAGGCGGCCCAGCACGACTGGGTTGAAGCGGCGCACTTGCCACCGCAGCAACAGTACCTGCGCAGGCACGCACTCAGCGAGCTGGCGCGCCAATTGTCGATACCCGATCAAGAGGTGTTCACAGAAGAGAAGATGAGCGAGGAAAGCTATTCTCGCTGGTTGGAGGCCATCGGTGATCAGGAGAAGGAACTGCCCAGAACGCTGACACGCGAGGCCATGGTTCGGGCGGGGATCTGATCCCACTCGACGGAGCCGTGAAGGCGTGGATCGATTGCCTTCACGGTACAACGGTGGCCAGGCCTACACTTCCGAATCCCAGATCACGGTGACGTTGCCGGCATACCGCCTGGCCCGACCGGGCTGCAACATCTGCTCAAGATAGAACGCCGGTATTTCGAAGTGCAGCGTGCCGGGCGCCCGCTCCAGAAAATACCCCGGTTGAAAGACCGTGCCTTGCACATCATCTGTCAGAGGACGGTGTTTGACCGGTTGGCCCGCCATGTCCGTGATGCCGTGGGGCAGGCTGACGCTCATGTAGACCTGGGGAAACGTCGAGCCGCTTTCGGTATCGCGCAGGGCACAGGCACCGATTCCGCCATGCTCGCACTCGAAGAACATCTTGAATT
Source organism: Pseudomonas sp. 58(2021) (assembly GCF_017491585.1). Classification (NCBI taxonomy): domain Bacteria; kingdom Pseudomonadati; phylum Pseudomonadota; class Gammaproteobacteria; order Pseudomonadales; family Pseudomonadaceae; genus Pseudomonas; species Pseudomonas sp. 58(2021). The sequence continues at coordinate 14,579 of NZ_JAFGYZ010000039.1, read as the reverse complement.
TCGAAGAGGCCGAAATGTTGAAGGTCTGATCCCGGAACAGGCGTGCCGGCCGGCGTCCTTCCTGCAGCCACGCCTGCCAGCCTCCCTGCGGCACCAGTTCGATCCTGTTGCCGCCGGGCGGCAGGGCAACCTTGAGCACATGCTGGACATCCAGGACAAAGCGAAAGGTCAGGCTCGAATTGTCCGGCAGCATGTTGTCGCCCATGTCAAAGTCGCCGCCCGGCGCGATGGAATAAATCAGTTCGCCCGTGTAAAGCCCCGACGACATGGCCAAAGGGTCGGGAGTACGCAACTCATAGCCCACGTCCAGATAGTCGTAGGACATCCACGGAATCTTGAAGGCGGCGCCCTTGCTGCAGGCCGACTCGTTCGGTGTCCGCCAGAAAAATGTGTAACTGTCAGGTCCCAGACTGGCCATCGCGCCGCTCTGACAGGCCCCCGGCGCCCCTCCCCATGAGCCTCCGATCCACAATCGGTTATGCCCTTCCTGATCACCGGATGCCCCCGTCAGATTGGCCGCGGTGTCACTCAGGACATACTGTGACCCGAGCGCGCCGATCCGGATCTCCATGGAATGCGACTCCCCTGTCACCACATTCGAGACATTCAGGCTTCGCCACTGCGCCGGTGCCTTGAGCGTCGCCCCGGCACGTGCCGGCGCGCCAGGCTCGATGGGATGGATGGCGGCAAAACGCAGGGGCAACCTGAGACCGGACAGGTTGTACGTCTTGCAATCGTTGACGTAGTTGGCGCAATAGCCGCTTTGCGGGGTCTGGTTGATGAACTGATTGTTGTGCGGATTGGCGGAATCGGGAACGAAGCTGGCTCGAATCTCCTGAGTGACCGCCTGCGCCGGAGACGAGAACATTCCGGCGAGCACTTGCATGAACAACCAACCTTTACCGAACGTCCTGACTGTTCCAAAGCTGAAATCCATTGACCCTTCCTTGCACTGAAAGCCGTGGTGAATTCATGGGGGGTGGTCTTCGGTCAGCCCGCCGGAGCTGCCGCGTTGAAAATGATATTGACGGTGCCGTAGTAATCCCCCGGTTTATAGCCTCCTGCCTGCTCCCTCGGTTCGATCTCCAGCGGCACACGCACCCCGGCCCTCGCGTCTTCGGCCGACACCACTTGCAACGGAACGGGATTGTGGGTGAGCTCCCTGCCGTTGAAAGTCACACGCAAGTTGATGTTTTCCCGAGAGTCCCGGCCATTGGTCAGGTACGGAAAGCCTTCCAGGCGCGCTTCTATGGCACTGCTGTCGTGCTTCACATCAAAGTTGCGCCGCAGTGTGCCCAGCGTCGAGGTGTTCACATTCCAGTGCAGCCGCTGCTCGCGATGTATCCAGTCCGGCTCGCTGGGAATGACATAGAAATTCAACGCAGGAATGTCCACCGAAACGAAGAATTCGATTTCCTCGCGCGCGGCAAACGTCCAGGCGCTCGTCAACGCCAGCCCGCTGGCCGATGTCAGAGCGATCCACTGTCTGATCATTTTCCGATACCCGTTACTTGCATGAATGAACGCGTTCGCGCACGCCGGCGAGCGCTGTCACCCGGCGACCCGCAGGTTTTTCTTTGCGTCGCCTTCGACGAGGATGAAGCGGTAATCACGCCCCGGCCGCTTTTCGAATTCAAATGACTTACCGGCCATGACATGGTGTTTGGTGGTCGGCTCGCAATCGGTCTCGTCGGTTTTCGAACAACTCTTGAACTCGTCGATCACGACCACTGTGTTGCCGTTGTTACGCACTTTGTAAGTGCCGGCACGGTCTTCGATCACACTGTCGAATCGCGCGTCGGCCGGACGCACGAAGAAGATCGTGCCGAACCCCGCCATCACGTTTACGCCGGCGGTCAGGGTCTTTTTGTAATCTTCCCGTTCTTCATGAGAGACCGCGAACTCGTCCTCCTTTTCCGGCACTACCGGTATGAAGCGCACCCGGAAATAACGCTCCCTGTCGCGCTCGCCCATGAACAGCAACCGGGTGCCCTGCATGCCCTGGGCCGGGATGATCAAACGGGCGGGGCTGGCCATCAGGCCATCCCGGGCACTGGCATCGGCCTGCACCTTGACCGGCACTTCGGAAGACGTGCCATCGGCGTTGTAAATGATTTCCAGCACATTGATCTTGACGAACGCCGTGCTGTCACCGCTGTTGTATACCCGTTTCAGATAGGTACTTTTATCGCCGGCCAGATAGTCGTAGACCACTCCGATATTGATGTTCGGGCCGGCGTAGGCACTTTGGAAAAGCAGACCTGCCACCAGCAGAGCAAGGAATTGTTTCATCAGCAGAACCTCGACTTGAATACAGCGACTCGACTAAAAGCGATCAGATTTCCGAATCCCAGACCACCACGACAGTACCGAGGTACTGGTTGCCCCTGTTGGCCTTGACGATTCGTTCGGTGTTGCGTTTATCGATTTCAAAATGCAGTACGCCAGACTTGCGATCCACGTAGTTGCGGGGTTGAAAAGTGACAGTGCCCCAGGCCTTCGGCAGCAGTGCCTGTCGCCTGACCGGCCCTCCGCTGGCATCGGTCAATCCATCGGGCAGGCTTACGCTCACATTGAATGGCGTGCCGAAGTCGTTGCCTTCATTGACCAGAATGCAGGTCTCGAGTGATCCCTGACCGCACTCCAGGTACATCTTGAATCTGGAACTGGCGGATATGTGGAAGGTCTGGTCACTGAACAGCCGTTGCGGGACCTGCCCCGAATTCAACCAACGCTGCCACCCGCCTTCGGGCTGCAGCGTGATCCGGTTGCCACCCGGTGGCAGATCCACTTTCAGCGTGTGCTGCACATCCAGCACAAAATCCAGCGTCAGGCTGCCGTCATCCGCCCCCAGGAACGGTCCCATGGTGAAGTCGGCACTGCCCCGGCCGACACTGTAGGTCAGCGATCCGGTGTACAGCCCGGAAGACATGTTCAAGGGATTCGGCGTGCGTAACTCATAGGCAATATCGAGGTATTCGAACGACATGTGCCCGACATCGAATGCGGCCGTCTTGATGCACATTCCCGGCTGGGGGGTTTTCCAGAAAAACTGGTAGGTGGTAGGACTGAAAAAGCCAACGCCGCTGTACTCGCAAGGCGGCGGTGCGTATACCCAGGAGTTGCCGGTCCACAACTTTCGATGCCCCTCGAGCACATCGGACTGCCCCGTCAGTTCGGTGACCGGTTTGCTCAGTTGGAACCTGGACCCGATACCACTGATGCGCACTTCAACGACGCTCGATTCCTGAGTCTCATGATTGGTCACATTCAACTGACGCCACTCGGAGGGCGCTTTTACCCACACGCCGTTATTGGCAAACAACGGGCTGACGGTGCTGAAGCGAATCGGCACCTGAATACTGAACATGTTGTTATCCGCGCACTGAGCCGGATAGCTCGCGCAATAACCGCTGTTCGGCGTCTTGTTAATGAACACGTTTTTGTGGGGTTGCGACGAATCAGGCTGGAACAGTGCCCGGATTTCCTGACTCGCCGCCTGCACCCCCGACATGCCCAGCACCGCTGACAAGCCCAGCCAATATGCTGTTGTCTTCATGGTTCAGCCCGCCTTCTGATCAGTGAACGTGGCATCGGCGAGGGTGTCGGGGCTGCACCGCAGATCCCCGATCATCAGCACGTTGTTTTCCACCCGCCCCTGTTCAGGATCGAGGCGGAACTGGCACAGCAATTGATCGGCGTAGCGAACTTCGAGGGTCGGTGAACCTGCATTCATCTCCATGGAGAAGAATCCATCCACTTCGCTCACTCCACGGCTGGCGTGATTGATGACGTGGTGCCCCTTGAGCGGACGCCCGTGGGGATCGAGCAGGCGGCCCAGCACGGTCAGGGTTTTCATCACACGTATCTTCCTGTACTCCACGCCGCCCTTGTTCAGGTGATAACGGGTGCGCGTCGGTTCGATGGACGCTGCCGGCACATCGTTGCCTTCGAAGTCGAAGCTCACAGAGCTGTTCTTGTAAGCCGTGAGGGGAATAAAGTTGCGACCCGGCCGCAAGGCCGCACTGCCACCGCTCAGGTCATCGGCGCGCAGGGCGATGCCGTCGATATCGGACTCGACATCCACGATCATTCCCGCCCCCCTCCCCTGATGCTGGCTGGTCATCACGATCTGCTGTGCGCCGATCGCGACCGTGCTGTCGAGGTTCAGGCCGCCGGTGTAATTACCGTTATAGGACGAGCGCTGGAGGAAACCATCGCCATTGATCGTGTCGGTGCTGAAATACGCCTGACCGTTCAAGCCGACTCCGTAGGTGTCGGTGATCACGGTGCCCGCCACGCTTTGCAGTACGTGGTTTTCAAGGGTCTTGCGGTAACCGAGGGAGGCGTTGTTGTCGCGACTGCCATCGCGGGCCGTGCGCGTGCCGATGCTGCCGGAAACCTGCTGGCCAGGGCCGCCCAGCGCCACGTTGAGACTCAGGTCAACGCCCCGGTTGCGCGCATCGCCGCTGCTAAAACTGCCGGGGCGATCAAACACGGACAACCGCCAGTTCGAATCACTGCCGAACACGGTGGTGCGTTGGGTCCAGCCCAGGTCGACGCCGACGCCCTCGACATTGCCTTCACTGTGAGACACTCGGGCGTTGAGCGAGCTGTTGCGGCTGATACGGTGATTGAGCGCCAGCGAAGAGTTGCTGGTCTGCCCGACGAACACATTGCGCTGACGAATGCGCGTGCCATCCGGCAAGGTGTCGTAAAGATCGGTGGTGTCCAGCCAGCTGCGGTTGTGGCTGATCACCAGGCTGCCGGCGCCGTAGTTGTACAGGCCCTGCAGGTCGAGGCCGGTGCCATGGTCTTCGGTCTGGTAGAAGTTGGCGTACACACTGGTGCTGCTGGCCAGAGTCCAGTCGATAGAAGTGCCGTACTGCAGTTTTTCCCGAACCTGGCGCGCCGACATCCCGAGGATGACCCGTGGGTGCAGCAAGTAGTTGAGCGAAGCGCCGGCCGTGGCATCACCGCTGGCCTGCTTGTCCCAGTTGCTGAGCAACTTGGTCTCCTGACCGGCAAACAGGTTGTAGCGCCAGCGCTCATCGGGGTTGCGCCAGTTGTTCGGCTTGTAGACCAGCTCCTGGGTGGTCGAGGTGGTCTGGCCATCTTCGATCAGGCGCACCTCCACCTCATAAATGCCACCGGGCAATGGCCGGGTGTCCAGGGTCTGTAATCCGGCGGGCACCGACTGGGTATTGATCAGCAGTCCATCCCGGTAGATTTCCACCGATGCCTGACGGTTGGCGGTGACGTAGATCGGGTAGACGCTGGGATTCTGCAAGTCGATCGCCAGGCTGTCGGAACTGCCGTACATCACGCCCACGGTGGTATCGGGGCTGGTGCCGAAAGAACGCGGCTGACGGGTCAGGCCTTCCGAGGTGGGCGTGAAATAGCCCAGCCGCAGAAAACGGCCTTGCAGTTCGCGCTGTGTGTGCAGCTCGTAGACGGCGTGATAGAGCTGGTCGTCGGGGCCTCCGAGACGGGCCAGCTGCATGTTGAACGTCTGGCTCCAGTTGCCCAGGCTGCTGCTGGCTTCCAGACCGAACCGACCGCCCAGATCCTGCTCCTGGCCACCGTTCAGATTGAGTTGGTTGCGCACGATCAGACCGGTGCTGCCTCGTTCCGGCTGCTCGTGAAAACGCTTGGCCTCGGTATCGCGCTCGGCATTTTCAGTCAGGATGGAAACCAAAGAGTTTTCCAGGTTGTAATGCACCGCCAGCATTTGCTCGGGGCATTGACCGGTGCAGGATCCAAGCGCTACGCCGGGCTTGAGGTAGCTCGCCCATTTTTCCCGTTCGGCGGCGCCGAAACGGTTTTCGCTGGTATCGGTAAATTCAAGCAAGGTGAGGCGGTCATCGCGAGACAGCACGATCATCGCTTCACCCAGCGGCTGTTGGTCAAGCTCGACCCGGACGGCCAGAGGGACATCAAAAAAGTGCTCCTCGAAGTCTTTCGGCAAACCTTTGGCCTGCGCGAGCAAACTACGCGGTGTCGTACCGGCAAGTTCGGGGGCCGCTACTGCGCCAACACAAAACAACAACGCAAGCGCAGCCGCGATGGGGGTCATCGGGAACATGAACACGGACTCTGATTGCGAACGGAAAAAGTCCGGCTGACAGGCATTCGCCTCAGTCAGCCGGCTTTTGTTACTTCACGGGTTAGAGCGCGCCGCCGATCGGAGGAACCGCGTCGAACATCATGGTGACCGCGCCGGTGTAATCCCCCGGAGTGAAGTCGGTGCCGGAAGCGGTAATGCGCAACGGCGCACGATAGTTCACATCGGACTCGGCTTCGCCCACGACCATTTGCGGAGTCTGGGTCAGCACCTTGCCGTTGAATTCGACTTTCAGATCGATAGCGCTCGAACCGCCGATCAGTTTCGGCACACCTTCAAGGGAACCGTGAACCGAACCGTTGTTGTTACGCACATCGAAGAAGCCTTCCACCGGTTTCATGGTGCCGGTGATCGGGCTGAAGCTCATGTCCTGATCCTTGTTGACCAGATCAGCATCCGTCGGCACCACATAGAAACCATTGGTCGGCACATGTGCCACCAGGCTGATGGAGTGACGTGCTTCACCGGCGGCGAAGACCACGGAAGAGCTCAAAGCCAGAACAGCCAGCGGAGCAGCGAAAGCGATTTTCTTGAACATCGGTCATTACCTGTTTTCTTTTAAAGGATCGAAGCGTTGAACGTTCAAGTCATTCAAGCCAACAAGGGCTTTATTGACCCTGAGTTTCAACGCCGGGGCATGATCGACTGTTCACTCTGGAATGTAAGCAGGCAACTTCCCACAAGCTTGTAGTTAAAACAGCTCATAGCCAGAAAGAAAAAACGCAATATTTTCAACATTCAAAACAATAGCTGTAAGTTATACCCTACCTACAGTTTCAGACAAAAAACCATACAGCATTTTCAACTAACCAATGCGGGGATAATTGCACTTTCTAGAGCATCTACTCAATCACTTATAGAGTTTAAACTTTAACTTTTTAGTCATTGATACAAATATTTCGTGGTGTTTCCGAATGGGGGGGAAATGCGCCTCCAGGTCTGCTCGCCGCTCGTCAGGGCGGACGCGCGCTCGGTAAAAAACCGCTTGCCCACACCAAAAGATATATCTTAAGTTGTATCTAAATACGACGAGAGAAGACTGAAATGAGAGACCATCATTCCCCCCACCGCGACCACGGTGACAGCCGTGACGGCTTCGAAAAACGCCATGGCCGAGAGCGCGGCGGTCGCGGCCCGCGGGTATTCGCCCCCGGCGATCTGAAATTGCTGTTGCTGGCGCTGATCGCTGAACAGCCGTGCCACGGCTATGACCTGATCCGCCAGATCGAAACCATGTTCGACGGCGCCTACAGCCCCAGCCCCGGCGTGATCTACCCGACCCTGACGTTTCTCGAAGAGAGCGAAATGATCACCGGCGATGCCGAGGGCGGCAAAAAGCGCTACAGCGTCACCGAAGCCGGCCGCCAATCCCTCGGCGAGCAAGCTGTGGCGCTGGACGGCGTGCGCATGCGCATCGACGTCAGCAAGCGCTCATTGCGCGGCCACGACCGGCCGCCGGAAATCCATGAAGCGGTGCACAACCTGCGCCACGCCCTGCAAATGCACCACGGGCGCTGGAGCCCGGAAGAAATCCTGCGAGTGCGCGACCTGCTCAACGACACCGCCAAAGCCATCGTCGACGGCCCCGCCGTTCAATCTGCCCCGGAGAAAGCCGAATGACTGAAGTCCAGACCCAAGGCATCCACCGTGTGATGCATGAAATCAAACGCCGCCGACTCGAGGTTTTGCGAGTGGTCGACCTGACCCCGCGCATGCGCCGCATCACCCTCGGCGGGCCGGAACTGGCGGGCTTTATCAGCCTCGGTACCGACGATCACATCAAACTGCTGTTCCCGCAGAACGCCGAACAGGCCGCCGCGCTGGAAACCCTGGTGCTGGGTGCCGGCAAGAGCGACGTGCCGATGCCGCCGATGCGCGACTACACCCCGCGCCGCTATGACCTCGACAAGCTTGAGCTGGACATCGACTTCGTCCTGCACGGCGACGGCCCTGCCTCGACCTGGGCTGAACAGGCCAAGCCGGGGCAGTTCCTGCACATCGGCGGCCCGCGCGGCTCGATGATCGTGCCGGACATCTTCGACAGCTACCTGCTGATCGGCGACGAGACCGCCCTGCCCGCCATCGCCCGCCGCCTCGAAGGCCTGGCGGCCAATCGCAAGGCGCTGGTGGTGGTCGAAGTGGAAAACGGCAAGGAACAGCAAATCCTGGAAAGCGCGGCTCAGGTCAACGTGATCTGGGTCTTGCGCGAGGGGGGCAAAGACAATCTGCTGGCCACCGTCAAACAGTTGCAGGTGCCCAAGGGCAATCTGTATGCGTGGGTGGCGACGGAAACCAAAGTCTCGCGGCAGATCCGCCGGGTGCTGCTCGATGAGCACGGGCTGGATGAGCAGTTCGTCAAAGCCGTCGGTTACTGGCGTGCCGAAGGCTCCGAGCAAGAGTGACTAAGAGTGGCGGCGCTATTGGCGCCGCCCTTGCCAACGGTCGATCCCCATCACCAGCAACGCCACCAGCACAAACCCCGCCAGAATCCCCCCGGCATTGACGAATACCTGTGGATACCCCAGCAGCGCCACGTCAATGAACGGATAGGCGTAAGCCCCCAGCAGATGCCCGCGCAGCAGCGCGTAGGCGAAGTACACCAGCGGATAAATCAGCCACAGCGGCAGATGCTTCAGACGCAGTGTGCCCTTCGGCACGCACAGCCACCAATAGGCCAGGAACACCAGCGGCATCACGTCGTGGAGCAATTCGTCAGCGATAAACTGCCAGCCCTGCGGGTGCCACAGATGCCGCAGCAGAATGCTGTAGGCCAGGCCCACCACGGCAATGCTCACGGCAATCGCGCTGCTGACCCAGGGTTGCAGAAACCAGCGCCGTGCAGCGGATTCGCGATCGGTCACCGCGCAGGTCAGCACCACGGCCACCAACGTGTTGGTGATCACGGTGAAGTAACTGAAGAAACTCACCAGCCCGCCCAGCAGACTGGCGCCGACGCTCAGGCGTGCGAAGAAAATCAGGTACAGCTGAATCCCCAGCCCGGCCCAGCCCAATACCGCGGCCGAAGTGATCAGGCGTCGCCGCCATACGGCGTTCATCTCAGAGCGGACGCTTGGTGCGCATCAGCTTCACGTACAGGCGTTCGACCTTTTCCCGCGCCCATGGCGTCTTGCGCAAAAAGGTCAGGCTCGACTTGATGGTCGGATCGCTCTTGAAGCAACGAATGTCGATGCGCTCGGCCAGCCCCGACCATTCGTAATGGGTCACCAGTGCATTGAGGATCTGTTCGAGGGTCACGCCGTGCAGCGGATCGGGGTTGTGGTCGTTCATGCCGGGCCTTTGGGCGAAGTGAAAATGCAGAAGCCGCGCACCTTAGCCGAGGGCATGGGCGGGTGGAAGGCCTTGGGTTAAATGTAGGCCAACCGGAGAAGATCGCAGCCTGCGCCAACGCCCGCAATGCGCTGTATTGCCGCACTGTTACCGAATCCGAAAGGGTTCATGTCTGCAAAAGCACTTTGTGTTTTTGTAACGGGACATTATCCTGCCGCCCTTCTGCTGAACCGCTTCACTGCCTGCGTCAAATCGTAGCGGCCAGCTTATCCCCCAAAAAGATCAAGAAAGACCCTATTCATGCCCGATTTTCCGTTCTCCCGAGACAGCGCTATCTCCACGCTGCGCCTGCTCGGCGGCTGCACCGCTCTTGGCCTCGCCACCTGCACCCAGGCCGCCCCGGCCTTCGACAGTGAATCCCCGTGGATGCTCGGTGACTGGAACGGCACCCGCAGCGAACTCGCGGCAAAAGGTATCGACTTCAAGCTCGACTACACCGGCGAGATGGGCAGCAATCTGCACGGCGGCTACGATCACGACCGCACCGCGCGTTACAGCGATCAATGGGGCCTCGGCACGCATCTGGACCTGCAAAAACTGCTGGGCTGGAACGATGCCGAATTCCAGCTGACCGTGACCAAACGCAGTGGCAACAACATCAGCAACGACCGCATCAACGACCCGCGCGTCGGCGGTTTCACTTCCGCCCAAGAAGTCTGGGGTCGTGGCCAGACCACGCGCCTGACGCAGATGTGGTACCAGCAGAAATTCTTTGATCAGAAGCTCGACATCAAGGTCGGCCGCTTCGGCGAAGGCGAAGACTTCAACAGCTTCCCGTGCGACTTCCAGAACCTGGCGTTCTGCGGCTCGCAGGTCGGCAACTGGGTCGGCGGCATCTGGTACAACTGGCCGGTCAGCCAATGGGCCCTGCGCGTCAAATATCACCTGACGCCAGAGTTGTACGCGCAAATCGGCGCCTACGAGCAGAACCCGTCGAACCTTGACCGCGGCAACGGCTTCAAGCTCAGCGGCAGCGGCACCCAGGGCGCGATCCTGCCGATCGAACTGGTGTGGAAACCGAAGCTCAACGGCCTGCCGGGCGAATACCGCGCCGGTTACTACTACAGCAACGCCAAGGCCACCGACGCCTATAAAGACAGCAACGGCCAGCCGGCGGCCCTGAGCGGCGAGGCCTATCGCAGCGCTTCGAGCAAACACGGCGTGTGGCTCGGCGTGCAGCAGCAGATCACCAGCGTCGCCAGCGACAACTCCCGTGGTCTGAGCGTGTTCGCCAACGGCACGATGCACGACAAGAAGACCAACGCCATCGACAACTACGTCCAGGCCGGCGTGGTCTACAAAGGCCTGTTCGACGCCCGCGCAAAAGACGACATCGGTTTCGCCCTGGCCCGCGTCCACGTCAACCCGGCCTACCGCAAGAACGCCGAAGCGACCAACCAGGCCCGTGCCGTCTATGACTACGACGATCCGTCCTTCCTGCCACCGCAGGACACCGAATACAGCGCCGAACTCTATTACGGCGTGCACGTCACGAACTGGCTGACCGTGCGCCCGAACCTGCAATACATCCGCCATCCGGGCGGTGTAGACAAGGTCGATGACGCGCTGATCGGCGGGATCAAGATTCAGTCGTCGTTCTAATCCCATGCAGGATTGAGCCGCCTCCAGGCGACTCAGTCCTGCACAGGAACTTCGATAGCTACACAAGTTTTTATCTGAACCATGCCCGCGCCCAATCGTCATCTACAGTGACTACAAGCGCGGGACTACTTGAAACGTCACGGAGAACCACACTATGAGCACCGAAAGTGCTTCGAGTCGAGGCCGTCTGCTTCCGAGCCTGCTCGGCATTCTGCTTCTACTGATGGGCCTGGCCATGCTGGCCGGGGGAATCAAGCTGAGCACGCTCGGCGGCTCGCTGTACTACCTGCTGGCCGGTATCGGCATTACGCTGACCGGCATTCTGCTGCTGATGCGCCGTCGCGCGGCACTGGGCCTGTACGCCATCGTGCTGTTTGCCAGCACCGTCTGGGCGCTGTGGGAAGTCGGTCTGGACTGGTGGCAACTGGTGCCGCGTCTGGCGCTGTGGTTCGTCCTCGGCTTCGTGATGCTGCTGCCATGGTTCCGTCGTCCGCTGCTGCTCGCAGGCCCGGCGCCGATGGGCACCGGCGGCCTGACCGTGGCCGTGATTCTGGCCGGCGTCACCGCCCTGGCCAGCCTGTTCACCCACCCGGGCGAAACCTTTGGCGAACTGGGTCGCGACACCGCCGACACCACCAGCACCGCCCCGCAAATGCCGGACGGCGACTGGCAGGCCTATGGCCGCACCGAATTCGGTGACCGTTACTCGCCACTCAAGCAGATCACTCCGGCCAACGTCGGCAAGCTGCAAGAAGCCTGGCGCATCCAGACCGGCGATCTGCCGACTGCTGATGACCCGGTGGAGCTGACCAACGAAAACACCCCGCTCAAAGCCAACGGCATGCTCTACGCCTGCACCGCCCACAGCAAAGTGCTGGCGCTGGACCCGGACACCGGCAAGGAACTGTGGCGCTTCGACCCGCAGATCAAGAGCCCGGTCGGCTTCAAGGGCTTCGCCCACATGACCTGCCGTGGCGTGTCGTACTACGACGAAGCCGCTTACGCCAAGTCTGAAAACGCTGCGTCCGCCGTCATCTCCGAGGCCGGCAAAGCCGTCGCCCAGGCGTGCCCGCGTCGCCTGTACCTGCCAACCGCCGATGCTCGCCTGATCGCACTGAACGCCGACACCGGCAAAATCTGCGAAGGCTTCGGCAACAAAGGCGTGGTCGACCTGACTCAAGGCATCGGCCCGTTCACCCCGGGTGGCTACTACTCCACCTCGCCAGCCGCGATCACTCGCGATCTGGTGATCATGGGCGGTCACGTTACCGATAACGAATCGACCAACGAACCGTCCGGCGTGATCCGCGCCTACGACGTGCGCGACGGTCATCTGGTATGGAACTGGGACAGCAACAACCCGGACGCCACCGAACCCTTGGCTCCAGGCCAGACCTACAGCCGCAACTCGGCCAACATGTGGTCGCTGGCCAGCGTCGATGAAAAACTCGGCATGGTCTTCCTGCCACTGGGCAACCAGACACCGGACCAATGGGGCGCCGACCGCACTCCAGGCGCCGAGAAATTCAGCGCCGGCATCGTCGCGCTGGACCTGGCCACCGGTAAAGTGCGCTGGAACTACCAGTTCACCCACCACGACCTGTGGGACATGGACGTCGGCAGCCAGCCAACCCTGCTGGACATGAAAACCGCCGACGGCATCAAACCTGCGCTGATCGCCCCGACCAAACAGGGCAGCCTGTACGTCCTCGACCGTCGCGACGGCACGCCGATCATCCCGATCCGCGAGATCCCGGTTCCGCAAGGCGCCGTGAAAGGCGACCACACCGCACCGACCCAGGCCCGTTCGGACCTGAACCTGCTGGCCCCGGAACTGACCGAAAAAGCCATGTGGGGCGCCAGCCCGTTCGACCAGATGCTGTGCCGCATCCAGTTCAAGGAACTGCGCTACGAAGGCCAATACACGCCTCCGTCGGAACAGGGCAGCCTGATCTATCCGGGTAACGTCGGCGTGTTCAACTGGGGCGGCGTCTCGGTCGACCCGGTTCGCCAGATGCTGTTCACCAGCCCGAACTACATGGCCTTCGTCTCGAAAATGGTGCCTCGCGAAAAAGTCGCGGCCGGCAGCAAACGCGAGAGCGAAACCGCTGGCGTGCAACCGAACACCGGCGCGCCATACGCGGTGATCATGCACCCGTTCATGTCGCCACTGGGCGTACCGTGCCAGGCCCCGGCCTGGGGCTACGTCGCCGGTATCGACCTGACCACCGGCAAAGTCGTCTGGAAACGCAAAAACGGCACCAGCCGCGACAGCTCGCCAATCCCGATCGGCTTCACCCTGGGCGTGCCAAGCATGGGTGGCTCGATCGTGACTGCCGGCGGCGTCGGCTTCCTCAGCGGCACCCTGGACCAGTACCTGCGCGCCTACGACGTGAACACGGGTAAAGAGCTGTGGAAATCGCGTCTGCCTGCGGGTGGTCAAGCGACTCCGATGACCTACACCGGCAAGGACGGCAAGCAATACGTCCTGCTCGTGGTGGGTGGTCACGGCTCGCTGGGCACCAAGATGGGTGACTATGTGATTGCTTACAAACTGCCGGAATAAGTTGTAACGGCAGTAAGAAAAAAGGCGACGCCCTGTGAGGGGCGTCGCCTTTTTTGTGGGCTGCGTTTTCCTACACGGGATGTGTATGTCCTACAGACAGGGTATTTGCAGGGGATGTTTCTGACATGTCGCGTCGGTTGTCCCTAGGAAACGGGGTGGATAGGCTTTGGGGGTCGCTGCAAATTCAGCGATGGGGCGTCGCGGCCCAACTTCTGAGGCATAATTGCCGCCGCTTAATAGCAGCACCTCGAGTGCTTGTTTATGGTGGCTGTGCGCGGGATACCTTCGGGTATGCCGAATGCCTCAGGTCGGTCCGCGAACCCGCGTACAGCTGCCACCCCTCTTTTTGCGTCGCGGCAATTAGAGGAATGGTCCAATTCCTGAGGAGTAAAAAATGAAAAAACCAACACCCAATCCCCCCGAATCAAACGACGCATCGCCCTATGAATCGCCAGATTCCAAAAAACTCCACGACGCCGCCGAACGCGCGCTCGACCACTACCTGAAACCCAACGCCACCACCCTGCGCTTCCATAAACCCAGCACCATGTTCCAGGTCGCACCCGATCAGGACAGCGAAAGCCTGCTGGTCCACGCCTGCGAATCACTGGCACAGGCCAGCCTCATGACCAGTGACATCGCCTCACACATCGACCTCCCGCAGCGGCGGACAATCCTGGCCATTCAGCAAATCATCATGCTGGCCGAGCTGGCGGTGAATCGGGTGCTGGATAATGTCGAGGTCAGTCGATATCCGGCGTAAATGCTAATGAGATCTCTGCGGGAGTCAGGCTTGTGGTGAGTCAGTCAGGACGCTGCCCTCACCCTAGCCCTCTCCCGGAGGGAGAGGGAACTGACCGCGTTGTTTCGGAGAGGTACGCCGACGTGAGATACCGAGTCGAACTCAGGTTTTAGAGCCCCAATCGGCTCCCTCCTCGC
>NZ_JAFGYZ010000038.1:0-31652 GCF_017491585.1 Pseudomonas sp. 58(2021) | reverse complement strand
CGGTGTGTCAGTAATAGATGTTTCACTGACACACCGCATTCGCGAGCAAGCCCGCTCCCACAGTGGTTTATGTCGAACCGAAAATAGAGTCAGGCAAGATTTTCGTCAGTGGTCGGCACGATCAGAATGCCCGCCCGCAGGCCGTTCTTGACCTTGGGGTTGGGGAAGATAATCCGCGCGCCCTGCTCTTCGATGATCCAGCGGGTATTGGCCAGGTCTTCGGCCAGCACATAACCCACATCCAGTTCCGAGAAGTTTTCGATGTCCGCCGGCAGGTTCAGGCGGAACGCGTCGCTGTGCTTGATGATTTCCCGGGCCACGCTGAACAGTTGCAGACCGTCCAGGCCCTGCTCGGCCATCTCCGGCTCGGTGCCTTCGATGATCTGCTTGAGGCGGGTTTCCAGCAGTGACACGTTGACCCCGGCGTTCTGCCCGAATGGCCGCGCCTTGCCCAGTTCCAGAGTGAAGGACTCGGCCCCCAGCTTGTCGTAGGTGTAGGAGCTGAAGACGATCGACGGTTTGTTCTGCAACAGCACCGCTTCCATGCCGGCGGCGCGCAGACGGGCCAGTTCAAGACGCGAATGCTGGCGACCTTCCTTCCACGGATACAGGGCGAACTGCTCAATCTTCGAACCGCGAATCGCGGTGTGCAGGTCGTAGTGCAGACGCTGACGATCCGGCACGCTGAAGAAACTCGCGGCCAGACGTTCCAGCTCACAGGCACGCAGGGCTTCGGAACCGCTGCTTTGTTCGTGACGGCCGTTGAACAGCCGATTGACGTCCTGCTCGACGAAACGCTCGCCCTTGCGAATCGCTTCCGGGTTGCCGAACAGGAACAGAATGCGTGCGCGCGGCTTCAAGTCGCCACGGGCGATGTCATGCAGCAGCCGGTCGAGCAATTCGATCGGTGCCGTTTCGTTGCCGTGGATGCCTGCCGACAGCAGCAGGTCCAGGCCATTGTCGCGCGCTTCGGGTGGACGGACTTCCAGCGCACCCTCGCTCAACCAGCGCATGCGCACGCCTTCGACAGTCAGTTGAGTCTTCTCCGCCGGTTCGCGGCCGGCGAGGGTCAGTTCAAGCAGTTTGCCGAGGGCGAGCATAGAGCGGTTTCCTTAGTGGTCGTGGTTGCAATCCGGGCCGTGCACGTGGCCATCATCGTCGCCGAGGTCAGCCGGTTCCATCTCCAGTTGCAGACTTACCAGATTAGTCGCCAATGGGCGCAACAGCAGGTTGGCGTACTCTTCGTCGCCCTCTTCGACGTCCACGCCGATCAGCAACTGGCCGCGGCCATCCTGCTGGATCCACAGCTCTTTGCCTTGCCACATGACCGCGACGCGGGTGCAGGACGTTTGCAGTTGCGTGCCGTCGGTGTCTTCAAGGATCAGCTGCAGGGAATCGCTCATGTTTTACGCTCTCTTGGGGAGATGGAACCGTGCGCCGCGCCGAAGCGGCGCATCGGTCATCAATTGATCTGGAATGGATAAACCGCGCCCAGTTTAAGGATTTGCGTCAGTTCATCCAGTGCCGTCCGGCATTCAAGCAGCAATTGCGGATCCGCCAGGTCGCTTTCGCTCAGACGGTCGCGGTAGTGCTTTTCAACCCACGCGGTCAACGAACCGTACAACGGGGCGGTCATGATAACCCCTGGATTGACGGCCGCCAGCTCGGTTTCGTTGAGCGCGACGCGCAGACGCAGGCACGCCGGGCCACCGCCGTTCTGCATGCTTTGCTTGAGATCGAAGACTTTCACTTCACGGATCACGCCGCCGGAACCGATCAGGCCTTGCAGGTAGTTCCACACGCGATCGTTACCACGACACTCTTCCGGCACGATCAACAGCATCGAACCGTCAGGACGCGACAGCAGCTGGCTGTTGAACAGGTAGGAACGCACTGCGTCGTCCACAGTGACCGCCGAACGCGGCACGCAGACCGACTGGAACTTGCCGCCGACCTTGGCCAGTTTGGCTTGCAGTTCGGCCAGCATCTGATCGGTGTCGAGGAACGCGTCCTCGTGATAGAACAGCACCTCGCCGTTGCCCACCGCGATCACGTCGTTATGGAACACGCCCTGATCGATCACCGCCGGATTCTGCTGCGCGTAGACCACGCCGTCTTCACGCAGACCGTGCAGACGGGCGACCGCTTGCGACGCTTCGAGGGTCTGGCGCGCCGGGTACTTCTGCGGCGCCGGGTAACGGGTGTCGAACGCACTGCGACCGAACACGAAGAACTCGACGCCAGCCTCGCCGTACTCACGGCAGAAACGCGTGTGGTTCGCGGCGCCCTCATCACCGAACTGCGCCACCGCCGGCAACGCGGCGTGGTGAGCGAAGTGCTGCTGATTGGCGAACATCGCGCCCAGCACGCGACTGGTGGTCGGGTGCTCGATGCTGCGGTGGTATTTGCAGTTCAGGTTGGCGGCGGTGAAGTGCACGCGACCGTCAGCGGTGTCGGCACTCGGGCTGACCGTGGCGGCGTTGGCCACCCACATGCTCGACGCCGAGCAACTGGCGACCAGCAGCGGCATCGCTTCTTTCGCAGCGCGCTCGATCACCTGAGCGTCGGTGCCGCTGAAACCCAGACGGCGCAGAGCAGCCACGTCCGGACGTTCCTGTGGAGCGAGAACGCCCTGCTGAAAGCCCATTTCCATCAGCGCTTTCATTTTCGCCAGGCCTTGCAGCGCCGCTTCCTTCGGGTTCGAAGACTGCTGGCTGTTGCTCTGGGACGCAACGTTGCCGTAGGACAGACCACCGTAGTTATGGGTCGGCCCCACTAGACCGTCAAAATTGACTTCATAGGATTTCATCAGCGAGGCTCCACGAGAATCTGTTGTTATAGGCTTCAGTAACTATTCTTTGAGACCACGGCGCGGTCATCGCCAGCAGGCTGGCTCCCACAGTGGATTGTGTCGTTCACAAAACTCGTGTCCGCAACCCATCCTGTGGGAGCCAGCCTGCTGGCGATTAGCATCACGCCATCTTCACGCCAGGCGTCAGGGCCGCCGGCAACACCAGGCTCGGGGTTTCCAGCGAGGCCACCGGGTACGCGCAGTAATCCGCCGCGTAATAGGCGCTGGCGCGGTGGTTGCCCGAGGCGCCGACACCGCCGAACGGCGCGCTGCTCGCGGCACCCGTCAGTTGCTTGTTCCAGTTGACGATCCCGGCACGGCTTTCCAGCCAGAACTGCTGGTAGCGCTCTTCGGAATCCGACAGCAGACCAGCGGCCAGGCCAAACGCGGTGTCGTTGGCTTCGGCAATCGCCGCCGCGAAATCGGTGTAGCGGATCACTTGCAGCAACGGACCGAACAGTTCTTCGTCGGAACGATCGGCAACCGCCGTCACATCCACGATGCCCGGAGTCAGCAGCGCCGACTGCACCTGCGGTTGAGTCATTGCCAGCAGCGACACTGCGCCGTTGGCCAGCAAATGTGCCTGGGCATCCATCAAGGCTTTTGCCGCGCCAAGGGAAATCACCGAGCCCATGAACGGCGCCGGCTGCTGATCGAACGCGCCGACCTCGATGGTCGAGCTGACTTCCACCAGACGCTTGAGCAGGCTGTCGCCCCACGCGCCTTGCGGCACCAGCAGACGACGGGCGCAGGTGCAGCGCTGACCGGCGGAAATGAATGCCGATTGAATGATCGTGTACACCGCAGCGTCGAGGTCCGCGACCTGATCGACCACCAGCGGGTTGTTGCCGCCCATTTCCAGCGCGAGGATCTTGTCCGGACGCCCGGCGAACTGCTGGTGCAGGTGATTACCGGTGCGGCTCGAACCGGTGAAGAACAGACCGTCGATGCCCGGATTCGCCGCCAGCGCGATCCCGGTTTCACGGGCGCCTTGCAGCAGGTTCAGAACGCCGGCCGGCAGACCGGCTTCGATCCAGCACTTGACCGTCAGCTCGGCGACTTTCGGGGTCAGCTCGCTCGGTTTGAACAGCACGCTGTTACCCGCCAGCAGCGCCGGCACGATATGACCGTTCGGCAAATGGCCAGGGAAGTTGTAAGGGCCGAACACCGCGACCACGCCGTGGGGCTTGTGGCGCAACACGGCGGTGGCGTCGCCCAGCGGGCCGCTCTTCTCGCCGGTACGTTCGCGGTAGCTCTGTACCGAAATCGCGATCTTGTTGACCATGCTGGTGACTTCGGTCGCGGCTTCCCACAACGGTTTGCCGGTTTCCTCACCGATGGTGCGGGCCAGTTCGTCGGCGTGGTTTTTCAGCGCGGCGGCGAATGCTTCGAGCACGCTGATGCGCTCTTCCAGAGTGCGACGGGCCCAACCCGGGAACGCCTGACGCGCAGCCTGCACGGCCGACTCGACCTGAGCGGCAGTGGCACCCTCCCCCGACCACAGCACTTGCTGGGTCACCGGGTTCAGCGATTGAAAGGCCTCGCCCTGACCGGCCAGCCACTCACCTGCGATGTATAGCGAATTCATTGTTTGGACTCCCGGGCAGCGGACAACGCCACGGCGCGAACCTGATCGCCAGCGTTGAGTTGAAGACGTTTGGCGGTCAGCGGATCGACCACCAGCGTACCGGCGGCCAGTCGGGCTGGCGCCGCCGTAATGCGGCAGTCTTCGCGTTTGCGGTTATGGATGATGAACGGCGTGGCGTCGTCGCCCGGGGTGCCGACGGCCAGCACCAGCGCTTCGCTGTCACGCACCGCGCGGATCTTGCTGGTCTCGCACTCGATGGCGGGACCGGCGTCGAAGATGTCGACGTAACCCTGATAACTGAAGCCTTCGCTCTTGAGCATCGCCAGCGCAGGCTCAGTGTCCGGGTGCACCTGGCCGATGACGTTGCGCGCGTCCGGCGACAGGAAGCAGGTGTACAGCGGAAATTTCGGCATCAGTTCGGCAATGAATGCCTTGTTGCCCACACCCGTCAGGTAATCGGCCTGGCTGAATTCCATCTTGAAGAAGTGACGGCCCAGACTTTCCCAGAACGGCGAACGACCGGCTTCATCGGATACGCCGCGCATCTCGGCAATGATCTTGTTGCCGAACAGCTCCGGGAATTCGGCGATGAACAGCATCCGCGCCTTGGACAGCATGCGGCCATTGAGGCCGGTGCGGTAGTCGGCGTGCAGGAACAGCGAGCACAGCTCGGAGTTGCCGGTCAGGTCGTTGGCCAGGAACAGCGTCGGAATCTCGCGATAGATGTTCAGTTCCTGCGAGGCGCTGACGGTCAGGCCGACGCGGAAGTTGTACCACGGCTCGCGCAGACCGACGGCGCCGGCAATGGCGGAAATCCCCACCACGCGACCGTTGTCGTCTTCGAGCACGAACAGGTAGTCCGCGTCGCCACGGCCGGCTTCACCGCGAAAGGTCTTCTCGGCCCAGCCGACCCGGTGGGTCAGGCGCTCTTCGTTGGCCGGCAAGGTGGTCAGGCCGGTGCCGGTGCTGCGGGCCAGGTCGATCAGAGCGGACAAATCGCTGCTGCGTACGGGACGAACAATCATGCTATCTCCTCAAACGGGCCGCCGTGGCCACCCGTGAAACTCGCTAAGGCGTTAAACCGCCACCAGGCGCACGCTGGCACCTTCACCGACGCCCAGGGCTTCGGCCGCTTCCAGATCCAGTGTCACCGGTTTGCCCGGCGCGTAATCCAGCTCGAGCAATACCGCGCGGTAATCCTGCAACTGGGCATTGGCCACCAGATACTGGCGACCGGCACCTTTGACCGGCTCGCCGAGCTTCACCGGTACCACACGGCTCTGGGCGATCGAGCGGATCCCCGAAACGCGCGCATGCAGGGTCGGGCCACCGTCGAAAATGTCGATGTAGTGATCGGTCTCGAAGCCTTCGCGCATCAGGATGTCGAAGGTGATCTGCGCACGCGGGTGTACCTGACCCATCGCTTCCTGGGCGGAATCCGGCAGCAGCGGCACGTAGATCGGGTAATGCGGCATCAGTTCGGCGAGGAACGTACGGCTTTTCAGGCCACACAGACGCTCGGCCTCGGCGTAGTTCAGGTCGAAGAAGTTGCGACCGATGGCGTCCCAGAATGGCGAGTCACCGTTTTCATCGCTGTAACCGACGATCTCGGTCACCACCGAATCGGCAAACCGCTCCGGGTGGCTGGCAACGAACAGCAGACGGCCACGGGAGTTGAGTTCGGCCCAAGGCGAACCCACCAGCTCGCGCTGCACGTAGAAACTGGTCAGCAAGCTGTTGCCGGTCAGGTCGTGGCATTGCGAGAGCACGTGGATCTTGTTGTGGATCTTCAGTTCGCGGGAAGCATGCACGAAGGTCTCGTTGCGAAAGCTGTAGAACGGCTCGGAATAACCGGCCGACGCAACGATCGCCGAGCAGCCCACCAGTTTGCCGGTGGCGGTGTCTTCCAGAACGAAGAAGTAACTCTCCTCGCCGTTGAAGCTCACTTCGGCGGCAAACGAGGCTTCGCTCGCGGCGATCTTGTCGCTCAGGCGTTCAACGTCATCCGGCAAGGAAGTGACACCAATCGGGCTGTCCGCAGCCAGACGCTGTACCTCGCCCAGATCAGCCATTTGCGCGGGGCGCATCACCAGCATGGTGTCACTCCTTTCTCTACTTCAGGTCGGCGAAAGCGCCGACTCGGGAAAAAAATGCCGGGCAGGCCCGGCACAGGAAAATGGTCCCGGCGCCTGTCGATGACGACAGACGCCGGGCGGTCTTGCATGAATCAGGCTTGGGTCAGTTTCGCGGCAGCACGTTCAAAGCGGTCCAGACCGGCGTCGATGTCCGCGTCTTCAACCACCAGGCTCGGGGCGAAACGGATCACGTCCGGGCCGGCCTGCAGAATCATCAGGCCTTCTTGTTCAGCGGCGTTGAAGATGTCCTTGGCCTTGCCTTTCCAGGCGTCGCTCAGCACGCAACCGATCAGCAGACCGAGACCACGCACCTGGGTGAACAGGCCGTACTTCTCGCCGATCTGTTGCAGGCGGGTCTTGAACTTGTCGTGCTTGGCATGGACGCCGTTCAGCACCTCAGGGGTGTTGATCACGTCGATCACCGCTTCGGCCACGGCGCACGCCAGCGGGTTGCCGCCGTAAGTGGTGCCGTGAGTGCCGACGACCAGATGCTTGGCCAGTGCTTCGGTGGTCAGCATCGCGGCGATCGGGAAACCGCCGCCCAGGCTCTTGGCGCTGGTCAGGATGTCCGGAACCACACCGAAATGCTGGTAGGCGAACAGGTTGCCGGTACGGCCCATGCCAGTCTGCACTTCGTCGAACACCAGCAACGCGTTGTTCGCGTCGCACAGTTCACGGGCGCCTTGCAGGTAAGCCAGCTCGGCCGGCAGCACGCCGCCCTCACCCTGGATAGGTTCCAGAACGACCGCGCAGGTCTTGTCGGAAACAGCGGCTTTCAGCGCCGCCAGATCGTTGTACGGTACGTGGGTGATGCCGGTGATTTTCGGACCGAAACCGTCGGAGTACTTCGACTGGCCACCGACGTTCACGGTGAACAGGGTGCGGCCGTGGAAGCTGTTGAGCGCGGCGATGATTTCGTACTTCTCGGTGCCGAAGCGATCGAACGCGACGCGACGGGCCAGCTTGAAAGCGGCCTCGTTGGCTTCGGCGCCGGAGTTGCAGAAGAACACACGCTCGGCAAAGGTGGCGTCGATCAGCTTGTGCGCCAGGCGCAGGGCCGGCTCGTTGGTGAACACGTTGGACACGTGCCACAGCTTGTTCGCTTGCTCGGTCAAGGCACCGACCAGCGCCGGGTGCGCATGGCCCAATACGTTGACGGCGATGCCGCCGGCGAAGTCGATCAGCTCGCGGCCGGCCTGATCCCAGACGCGGGAACCGGCGCCACGCACCGGAATGGAAGCGGCAGGCGCGTAGTTGGGAACCATAACCTGGTCGAAATCGGCGCGTTGTACCGCAGCGTGCTCAACGGACATCGGAGTCTCCTGATGAGGGCCACCCGCCTGAAACTGGCGAGCGATGGGGGGATTGTAAGGACAGTTTTCAGCCCGGCCTTGTCGCCAAGCGACAACTTCTTATAGCGCAAACCCCGGATTTTCCCGGGTTTACGGCAATGCGACATATAGCGTCGCAAAGGCGCAGTTTAAACCGTCGACAGCAATTGCAGCAGGCCCAAGAAGATATCAATTGCCGCAGCGGCCAATGTCATAACTATGTACCGCACTTCGTCGAAAGCATTCTGATTTGCTTGAGCCCTTTCCGAACATCAAGGCGCACTCGACATGCAGTCACTGAACGAAGGGCAATCGCCGGCAACCCCAGCCGCTGTCCCGCTCAACCCACCCGCTCACTATCAACCCCTCATCAAGGGCATTCCTGAATGGTTGCCCCTCGCGTCCCCGGCCAGACGCAAGGCACTGAGCAACCCTCAGCGGCCGGTCAGTGACCGGATCAAGGCTGCACCGCGAGCCCGGCACGACGATCTGCGAACCGCCATTGCCGAACACATGAATACGCAGAACGCCATCGACCGGGACCTGATGCACCTGCAAGACATCAAGGCGTTCGCCGAGCCGTTGCTCAAAAGTGCGCTGAAATCACGATTTGGCCTGGATCTGGACACCCAGGAAACATTTCTGCGCCTCTACATCCCGATCACACCCCCAGGCCTTTCCATCCGGACAGGCTCCAGAGTCTGGACCGTTTCCCTGCTGGAAGCCGCACTGCACAATTTCGAAGAAGAGGAACCCCACGAAAGCGGTTCATGTTTCATCTCCCGACCGTCCTCCCAAGGTCAGTTCGAGACGCTGCCGCACGTCAACGAAAAGCTCAGCATCACTGCATTCACCCATCTGTGCCGAGAGCTGGATATTGGCGCGGGCTACAAGACCTTTCTTGAACAGAGACTGGGCGTCACCGACCAGGTCGTCGCAACCACCCTGCACCCCAGAATCAAGGCCAGTCAGCGATCAGCGCTCAAGGCCGCCCTGCAAATGGCGCGGATGAACGGAGACATCGACGAGGTCTGGTTTCGCATGATCGAGGCCCTGATCGACGGCGTGCAGGGAGTGCGAATGAACCGTCAGGCGCTGCAATGTCAGGACTTGACGATGATGTCCGCCCCCCTGACGGGAGTTGTCATTTTTGCCCCTGATCTCGAACAGGCCAACGCGCCGGCAGGATTGGTGGCCTATCTGCCTGACGATCCCGAGCACCCCGTCAAGCAGTACGCCTCGTCGGTTGAAATGGCAGTAGAACTGACCCGGCAATTGCGCTCGCCGGACTACCAGCGCTATTTCAGCCGATTCGTGCTGCACGAGCAGCGAGGCTACTTTTTTTCACAGCTCAATCACCGCCTCAGCCGGGTGCAGTGGCATCAACCTGAACGGGGCAGCCAGCAGCCTGCCTGGCGTGACACGCCGCTCGATCGCCCCGATCTGCAGTTGGCCGTCTCCCCGATCGCCGGTGATCTGTGGCAGCACCTCTACCAGCGCAAGCTGGACAAGATCCTCAATGACGCTGCCGTCATCGCCGTTGCCACCGCCACCGTGGACCGCAATGCCCGTTGGGCGTTGTGGGACTCGTTGGTCAACGTCGCGTCGTCGCTGCTGGAAATCGCTTCGTTTGTCGTGCTGCCGTTCGTGCCGTTTTTGGGTGAAATGATGATGGCGTACATGGCCTATCAGTTCGTTGATGAAGTGTTCGAGGGTGTCGTCGACTGGGCGCAAGGCTCGGCCGCCGAAGCAGGCGAACACCTGTTCGCGGCGCTTGAGTCATTGATTCAGCTGGGGGCGTTCGGCATAGGCGGCAGCATCGCCATGGCCGAGCTTCCCGGGGTCCTGCCGGCAAGCGTCGTGTCATTCATCGACCGCTTTCAGCCGGTCAAGCTGCGCAACGGCAAAACCCTCTACTGGAAACCCGATCTGAAACCTTACGAGCGTCAGATCCAGTCGCCCGAAAGATCCGGGCCCGACCGGCAGGGACTGTACCGACACCAGGGAAAAAGCCTGCTCACTCTCGATCAGACGCATTACGCCGTCAGCCCGCATGAACATCCCGACAAGCTTTACATCGAGCATCCGAGCCGGGCAGATGCCTATCGCCCCTTCGTACGCCATAACGGCGAAGGCGCCTTCCACACCGAGTTAGAGCAACCGCTTGAATGGGACACCACAACCGCATTGCAACGGATCGGTCACAACGTCGAATCGATATCCCCCGCCCGACGCGAGCAGATCCTCAAGGTCAGCGGGTATCCGGAAGATGCGCTGCGAAAAATGCACGTCAACCAGGAGCGCTTGCCGCCGCTGCTGGCCGACAGTATTCATCGCTTCAGGATCGATCAGGACCTGCAAGACTTCATTGATCGTATCTCCAGTGACAGACCCGAGGTCTATCTGACCGCAGATCCCTTGACCCAGCTGCAGATTCTCAAAGAACAGAACTTATGGCCCGACACTAAAAGACTGCGTTTTATCAATCTGCAAGGCGAGATCGCGTGGCAATCCTCAACCGATCAAGAGCTTGCGCTGACCGAGATTCGCCAGGACAGCCTGTCCAGTGGCGATTTGCTCAAGACCCTGATCCAGCCCCTCAGTGAATCGGAAATCAATACGCTGCTCGGGGAAGATTTCGGTGAGAGGCTCGCCCTTGATGCGCGTGCGCGCAAACTCAGAGCCAGGCTTGCGCAGATCGCCCGGCAGCAGCGCAGCTCACTGTTCGAGGCACGCTATCAAGCGCTTCAACATCGCGAGGAGCCCCTGTTCAGGCGTGCGGCCCTGCATGAAGCGCAATTGCCCGCCAGAATTACCGAAGAACTGCTGAACACGGCCACCGGTTCGGAACTGGTGGCGATCAACAAAGGACAATGGCCAGAACGGCAGCAGGCCCTGACAGAACACGCCAGACAGGAACTGCGCGTCACTCGTGCCTTCGAAGGGCTGGTACTGGATTCGGTGCACAATCCGGACACCGACACTTTGGCGCTGCACAGCCTTCAACTATTGCCGGGCTGGTCGGCTGACGTACGCCTTGAAGTCCGCGCCCAATCCCGGGAAGGGCAATTGATCGACAGCACCGGCCCCGTCGAGGCCCCCATTCAGAAAGTGCTGGTTCTCAAATCCGGGGGGCTCTGGCAACCGTACGACGAACAGGGTCTGGAACTGCACGGCTACACCGATTTCTACACTGCCGTCCTGCAAGCCCTGCCGGATATGCAGAGAAAAGCCTTGAAGCTGCAGATCGGCGAAGGTGAAAAGCTCAGGCAGGCCATCCGTGACAATCCAATGGCACGCAGCGAACTGCGACTGGCGATCATGCCCGACCCTGTGCCGCCTCCCACCATCGATACGCTGCGATTGCTCGGCACGGACGGCTACTCCCGCAACCCGCCAACGACCTCGCAAACGCCCCGCACCCTGGACAACCGGATCAGGCAGGTCTATCCGGGAATGTCCGAAGACGAACGACTGATCATGGCCCAGCGCCTTGAAAGCCACCCGGACGGCGCACTCGCCGAGCTGTCCCGGCTGCAACTGGAATACGCCCAACTGGATAGCCATCTCAATCAATGGCTGTTCGACTTCCCGGAGATCAACCCGGCAAACGGCACCCGACGCTCACAGGAGCAGCAGATGGCCGCCATCCGTGATCGCCAGACATTCGCCAGCGACCTGCGCAGCTGCTGGCGCAGAGAAATTCGAGGCCCGAACGGTTACCAGATGCGCTTTTCGGAACCGCTGGCAGGTGACCTCCCCGCCTTGACGGCCGACTTCTCCCACGTCAGCAGCCTGGAGCTGATCGGCAGCGGCGAGCCAGGCGCGGTGAGCGACTTTCTCGAAAGCTTTTCGGGGCTGGTGCGAATGGAACTGCGCGACTTCGATCTGCACAATCTCCCGCCACGCCTGACGAATTTTCCGGGTCTTAAACAGTTGACGCTGCAAAACTGCCGCGTCGTCCTTACACCGCAAAACCAGTCGATCCTGTCGACCCTCAATGCCCTGAGCACACTGGATCTGGAGGGCAATCCACTGGGTGCCACGTTCGATTTCGGCCTCATGCCGGACCTGACTCATCTGAACCTTTCCAGTACAGGCATCTCCCAAGTCCCCACAGGCATACTGGATCATCCGCGCCTCATCAGCGCATGGCTTACCGACAACCAGATCACCACGCTGCCGGACGCCCTGTTCGAACAACCGGCCGCGTCCACCGCCGGGTACGATTTTTTCGGCAATCCGCTTTCCGCCGCGACCCGTGAAAAGGTGAAGATCTATTTCAACCGGACCGGCAGCGATCTGGGCGTTCGCCCCGAGCAAGCGGATATAAACCGGGTCAAGGCGCTATTTACCGACTTGAATGAACGCCAATCCAGCGAACTGATCTACGGCCTGCCCGGCTCGCTGTTACAGGGTCGGCTGCAACTGGATCGCTGGGAGAGCGAAATCACCCGGCTGACCGCCGACCTGGCCACATGGGCGCGGGACACGCCAAACCGTGATCCGTCCACCGGTGAAAGGCTCAATCCCAACGAACACTTCAATCAGTTTTACGAGCGTGAAATATTCGCCGGAAGAATTGAAAGGCTGTGGCGCCACCGCTCGACTGCACATCCGCTGACCAGAGCGGACGTGTTCTCGGCGCAAGCCACATTCATCGGCGACATGCCCGAGCTGTCGGCAGATTTCAGTCATATCACCGCACTGTCGCTGAACGGAAACAAACACATTCAAGCCACCTCGCCATTTCTGCAAAGCTTCCCCCGACTCAAGCGATTGATCCTGCATGACTTTGCACTGGAGCAACTGCCACAGTCACTCACGGCCCTGCCCTCACTCGAGATACTGCTTCTCCGCAATTGCGGTGTGACATTTACCGGCGAGCTGCAGATTGCTCTGGCGGCGATGCGCGAGCTTGAATCACTCGAACTGCCCAACAACCCCTTGGGCAGCGCGCCCGACGCAAGCAGCCTGCCAGCGCTCGTCTATCTGGATCTCTCACGCACCGGTATCAGCGATGTTCCTGCCGGATTGATCGGACACCCGACATTGCGAACGGCCATTATCAGCGACAACCGGATCAGCGAACTGCCCGAGGCGTTCTTTGAGCTGCCGGCGGCAGCCAGCGAAGGATTCGACTTCTCCGGCAACCCGTTGACCGCCGATACGCTTGAGAGGATCAAGCGTTACTCTGGAAAAACCGGTCAGGACTTCGGGGTGCTCGCCGAACAGGCCGACATCGATGCCACCCAGGCGCTGTTTCCTACCCTGGACGGCGAAGAGGCCAGCGATGTCTTCTATGGATTGCCCGGCGACCTCGAGCACGGGCGCCGTCAACTCAGGCACTGGAAAGCGGAGTTCGAGCAACTCACCGCCGATCTGGCGCAATGGAAAATGGCAATTCCCCAGACTCATCCTTCCAGTCATCAGCCACTGACACCTGGGGAATTTCTGACGGAGCACTCGGCACGAACAGAGTTTGCCGAGCAACTGCAAACCCTGTGGCGTACGCGAATGCCGGAAAACCCCAGGCGCAGGGGCGACTCCCTGGTAGCCCATCTGGCATTCATCGGCGACCTGCCCACGCTGACCACCGACTTCAGCCATATTCGCGAAGTGTCACTCGTGGGCAACGGAGCGCTGAGCAACATTGACGGGTTCCTTCAACCCTTCTCCACGTTGCGTCATCTGGAACTGCATGATTTCAGGCTGGGTCAGGGCCCGCTGACAGCCCTGCGCATGCCTTCGCTGGAACGACTGATCATTGAGAACTGCGGATTGACGCTGACTCCGCAAACCCGGGCAACCCTGTCATCCCTTGGCAACCTGCAGTACCTGAACCTGAGCCGAAACCCGCTGGGGACACCTCCCACCCTCGAAACATTGCCGGCCCTGGTTCAACTGCGCCTGGCCGACACCGGCATATCGAGCCTGCCGGATGGCCTGTTCGAACATCAACGACTGGTCTTCGCCACCTTCGAACGCAACCTGATCCGCGAACTGCCCGACCTCCTCTTCGATATCTCCGCCCGCCCGCCCAGACAACTCAACCTGCCGGCAACCCGCTGTCACCCGCCATGCGTGAACGCATCAAGGTCTGTTATCGGCAGTTCAGGCAGAGTTTCGGCGTTTCAATGCCATGGGAAGAAATCCAGCGGATCCGCGCACTGTTCCCGTCCCTGGACGACGAGGGTGCCAATCGAGTGTTGTACCTGCTGCCAGGAACTCTTGATGATGGCCGGTTACAGATCCATCGCTGGGAAGCCGAATTGCGGCAACTGGAAGATGACCTTGAAAGCTGGGTGACCGCGGTTCCTGAACGCTATCCAGCCACCGACCTGGCGCTGACCGACAACGATCGCTCCGACGAACGCTCCAGCCGCATGATGTTTCGACTGGAGATCGAATCATTCTGGCGCGACCGGTCCCCGGAGAGCCCCGAAAAAAGGACCACGGTGCTCAACCTGAATCCGGCTTTCATCGGTGATCTGCCGACCTTGAGTGCAGACTTTGCTCACGTCACGGTACTCGCGATCACCGGCAATCCCCAACTGCGTGCCGGCACCGGTTTCCTGCGCGGGTTCACCGGCCTCGATTCGCTTGAGCTGCGCGACCTGGCATTGGCAGAGGTTCCGCCGGCACTGACCGGGATGCCGGACCTCCAGCAACTGGTTCTGAGCAACTGCGCGATCGTACTGGATGACAGGGGCAGCGCCACACTGTACTCGCTGAGGCACCTGGTCAGGCTCGACCTTTACAACAATCCGTTGGGCCGGCTGCCGGATATCCGCAACTGGCCGGCACTGGAATTCCTCGATCTTTCGAACACCGGGATTACCGGGCTGCCACCGGGCTTGCTCGATCCACCCTGGCTGGAGACGGCACTCCTGAGCGGCAATCGCCTTACCGAACTGCCCGCGGAGATCTTCGACCTGCCTGCCTCCGCCAGCAACGGCTATGACTTGGGCGACAATCCGCTGAACGCGGCCACCCGCGAGCGCATCAAGGACTACTTCCGTCGGACCGGAGAAGACCTTGGCGTACTGGCCGAGCCGTCAGACATCGCCCGGACCCGAACACTCTACCCAACCCTGAACGATAAACAGGCCAGCGATTTCATTTATCACCTCGAAGGCACGCTGGTCGACGGTCGAGTTGAACTGACGCGCCGGGAAGCCGAACTCGAGAGACTGCTGGGCGACCTTACAGCCTGGGAGTCCGATATACCGGCTGATCCCTTGACCGGGCTGCCGCTCAGCCCGCGCGAGCGCCTGGCGGAAGAACAGATCCGGTCGGCACTTCGCGAAGCACTGCTGAGGTGCTGGCGCAAAACGCCGGTGGAAGGGGCAAGCACGGCTGGCCACCATTTCACTTTCCGGTTGTCGGTCATGGGTCAATTGCCCACGCTGAGCGTAAGCTTCAGCCATGTGTCGGACCTGTACCTGACCAGCATCAGCGATCACTGGCCGCGAATCGGCCGGTTTCTCGAGGCATTTCCCAGTCTGGAAAGCATCGATATTCGAGGCTACGACCTGGCTGGCATCCCTCAAGCCATCTTCCACATGAGGCGACTCAACACGTTGAGCCTGCCCTCCTGCAGAATCGCGCTGTCGCCGAGCGACGTGGCCGGGCTGAACACGCTGGACGGTCTTGATCTGCTGCATCTGCACGACAACCCCCTCGGTCTGACACCTGACCTCAGCAACCTGCAGGGGCTGACCGATCTGGACCTGAGCACCACCGGCATCAGGGAAATCCCCCACGGCGTACTGGAGAATTTCAACTGGATGGAAGTGGATCTGTCGGGCAATGAAATCACTGAAATGCCCGACGAGCTCATGGAGGTGCCTGCGCATGTCGGCGATCGCTACGACTTGCGCGGCAATCCATTCTCCGCCCGGGCCATGCAGCGAATCCGGGCCTACTACCAGCAAACGGGAATGACACTGAACGTCGACGGCGTAATGGTACATCCGCCGGTGCGAACGCGCGCCGGGGTCGAAATCGAAGATTGACGAACGCCTGAAACAACAGCGCCATGGACGTTGCCTCCATGGCGCTGCTGCAGATCAATCAACCGCGCTCTGGCGGCACTGACGATAATTCGAACGGGCTGCTGCTGCGCCGCTGGTTGCGGTCCTCCCGCGGCGTGGCGCCGAAGAAGTTGCGGTAGGCGCTGGAGAAATGCGGCCCCGAAGAGAAACCGCACGACAGGCCGATCTGGATGATCGATTTGCTGGTTTGCATCAACATCTGCCGGGCCTTGTTCAGGCGCAGCTCCAGGTAATACTGGCTCGGCACGCGGTTGAGGTATTGCTTGAAGATCCGCTCCAGCTGACGGCGGGACACGCACACATGCTGGGCGATTTCGTCGGTGGTCAGCGGCTCTTCGATGTTGGCTTCCATCAGCAGCACAGCTTGCGTGAGCTTCGGATGGCTGGAGCCGAGACGGTTCTGCAACGGAATGCGCTGACGCTCGCCGCCTTCACGGATGCGCTCGACCACCAGTTCTTCGGAGACCGCACCGGCCAGTTCCGCACCGTGATCGCGGGCCAGGACGGCCAGCAGCAAATCGAGTACCGACATGCCGCCGCACGCGGTCAGGCGATCGCGATCCCAGTCGAACAGATGGCTGGTGGCGATGACTTTCGGAAAGCGCTCGGCGAAATCGTCCTGCCAGCGCCAGTGCACCGCCGCGCGGTAGCCGTCGAGCAGGCCGAGTTGCGCCAGCGGGTACACACCGGCCGACAGACCGCCAATCACACAACCGGCACGCACCAGTTGTTTCAGCGCGCTGCTGAGCGCCGGCGCCAACGTCGTCGGTGGCTCATCGGCGAGCAGGAACAGTTTCTGGAAATTCTCGAGTTTGCCGGCCCAGGGTTCGCCGGGCAGTTGCCATTCACCGTCGGTCGGTGCTTCGGCCTGCAGGAACGACAGCTCGTAAACCACGTCCGGATGCACACGCTGGGCAACACGCAAGGCCTCCTCTGCCAGCGCCAAAGTCAGAGCTTTAGTGCTGGGCCAAATCAGGAAACCAATTCGATGGGCAGTCATGGCGGGCGATCCGAAACGTAAACAGAGGGAAAAACCGAAATCGGCTGCAACCAAATTAGACCATCTGGCGCGCTGCGCAGCATGACCTAATCTGGTGCATAACGGGAGCGATTACTTGAGGCTGCCCGAGAGGAATTGTTGCAAACGTTCCGATTGCGGATTGACCAGCACTTCACGCGGGTTGCCGCTTTCTTCGACGACGCCTTTGTGCAGGAACACCAACTGGTTCGACACTTCACGGGCGAAGCCCATTTCGTGGGTCACCACCACCATGGTCCGGCCTTCCTGAGCGAGGGCCTGCATGACTTTCAGCACGTCACCGACCAGTTCCGGGTCGAGGGCAGAAGTCGGTTCGTCGAACAGCATCACTTCCGGTTCCATCGCCAGCGCGCGGGCGATCGCCACACGCTGCTGCTCGCCACCGGACATGTGCCCCGGGAACGCGTCTTTACGATGGGCCACGCCGACCTTGTTCAGGTAGTGCTCGGCTTTCTCGCGGGCTTCGGCCTTGGACACGCCCAGCACGTGAACCGGCGCTTCCATGATGTTTTCCAGCGCGGTCATGTGCGACCACAGGTTGAAGTGCTGGAACACCATCGACAGGCGCGAACGCATGCGTTGCAGCTGTTTAGGATCAGCGGCTTTCAGCGCGCCGTCCTTGTTCGCCACCAGTTTCAGCTCTTCGTTGTTGAGCAGGATCTTGCCCGCGTGCGGCTGCTCGAGCAGGTTGATGCAGCGCAGGAAAGTACTTTTGCCGGAGCCACTGGAGCCGATGATGCTGATCACATCGCCGGCGGCCGCTTTCAGGGAAACGCCCTTGAGCACTTCGTGACTGCCATAGCGTTTATGCAGGTCTTGGACTTCAAGTTTGTACATGCGGTCGGTTCTCACAAAAACAGTCAGTCGTTGAGCAAAGGGCCGTCGCGCAGCGCATCGCGCCCCGCCACTTTGGCCAGCCAGAAACCGGGTTGGGCGTAACGCAGCCGCTCAATGGCAAACAGCACCCCGGACGTACCAGCACACACCGTGCTGACCCGATCCGACAGCGGATCGATCACTTCGAAAATCTTGTCACCGGCTTCAACCCACTCGCCGGGCTTGCGCAGAAAACTCACCACACCGGGATGCGGCGGCAGGAGCAATTCAGTGCCTTCGAACGGCATGCCTTCGCACGGTTCGCGCACGGCGCTTGGCCACTCCCCACGAATCAGGCCCTGCTCGGCGAGGAACGCCAGAATGCCTGCGGCCCAGGCTTCGGCCTGTGCCGGCGTGGTGTCAGCCTGACCGCCGAGTTCAACGGTCGTCGCCAGGCACGCCAGAGGAATCTGCGCGTCCGGAAACAGGCGCGACAGACGCAGCCACGGCAACGAACAGGCTTCATCGAACGAGCTGCCGCCGGAGTCTTCCGCCAGCAGGCCGACCTTCACATCCAGGTGCGCGGCGAGCGAACGCCACTGCGGCCAGTGCTGCGGCAAGGCGTACATGTGCAGCGCGGCTTCACAGTCACAATGCAGATCCAGCACCACATCGGCGGTGGCGGCGTGTTGCAGCAGGATGCGCTGCATGCCTTGCAACTGGCTGCCGGCCTCGGGCAACGCGGCCAGATGATCGGCCATCGCCTGACGGATCAAACGGATGTTGGCGTGCGGATCATCACCGAGTTGTCCTTCCAGCGCAGTGGCCACGGGGCCGCTGAGCTCGACGAAATCACGGTTGAAATTCTTGCCGCTGCCGGCCTCGAAACGCCCCTGATGGTTGCCTTGCAGCAACTGGCCAAGACCCAGCGGGTTGGCCACCGGCACAAGTTCGATGACGCCGTTGAGCAAGCCCTTGGCCTCGAGTTCGCCGAGGCGTTTTTTCAGTTCCCAGGCGGTGCGCATGCCGGGCAGTTCGTCGGCGTGGAGGCTGGCCTGGATGTAGGCCTTGCGCTCGCCGCTGCCGAAGCGAAACACCGAAATCCGGCGCTCGCTGCCCAGGTGGCTCCACGGCAAGACGTGGTCGATGCGTTCCATATCAGTGCTTCCTCGGGGCCAGGTAGCTCAGCCAGCGACGCTCGGCCAGCTTGAACAGGCGCACCAGAATGAAGGTCAGGCACAGGTAGAACACGCCGGCGGTGATGTACGCCTCGAACGGCAGATAGAACTGGGCGTTGACGGTACGGGCCGCGCCGGTGATGTCGATCAGGGTCACGATGGACGCCAGACTGGTGGTCTGCAGCATCATGATCACTTCGTTGCTGTACTGCGGCAGCGCCCGGCGCAGGGCCGATGGCAGCAGGATGCGCTTGTACATCTTGACCCGCGACATGCCCATGGCCTTGGCCGCTTCGATCTCGCCGTTCGGCGTGGCCTTGAGGCTGCCGGCGATGATTTCGGCGGTGTAGGCGCTGGTGTTGATCGCGAACGCCAGGCACGCACAGAACGTTGCGCTGGACAGCCACGGCCAGAGGAAGCTTTCACGCACCGCTTCGAACTGGGCCAGACCGTAGTAGATCAGGAACAGCTGAACCAGCATCGGCGTGCCGCGGATCACGTAGGTGTAAAGCCACGCCGCACCATTGACCACGGCGTTCTTGGACACACGCATCAGCCCCAACGGCAGGGCCGCGAGCAGACCGAAGAACAACGACAGCGCGAGCAACTTGAGGGTGGTGACCAGACCGCCGAAGTACAGCGGCAGGGCCTCCCAAATGACGTTGTAGTCGAAGATCATAGATCAGCCGCCCTTACGCCTACCGAGTAGCGCTTCTCAAGGTGACGCAGCGCCAGCAACGAAACACTGGTGATCACCAGGTACATCGCCGCCACTGCGAGGAAGAAGGTGAAAGGCTCGCGGGTGGCGTCGGCCGCCTGCTTGGCCTTGAACATCATGTCTTGCAGACCGACCACGGAAATCAGCGCGGTGGCCTTGGTCAACACCAGCCAGTTGTTGGTGAAGCCCGGAATCGCCAGACGAATCATCTGCGGCACCAGCACCCGGAAGAACACCTGGAAGCTGCTCATGCCGTACGCCATGCCGGCTTCGGCCTGACCTTTGGGGATTGCCATGAACGCGCCGCGGAAGGTTTCCGACAGGTACGCACCGAAGATGAAACCGAGGGTGCCGATACCGGCGGCCAGCGGATTCAGGTCGATGTAGTCGTCATAGCCGAGCATCGGTGCGACGCGATTGAGCAGGTCCTGACCGCCGTAGAAGATCAGCAGGATCAGCACAAGGTCGGGAATCCCGCGGATCACCGTGGAATACAGATCGCCCAGCCACGCCAGCCAGCGCACCGGCGACAGGCGCAATGCGACACCGATCAGCCCGAGAACGATGGCCAGGGCCATGGACGACAAGGCGAGCTGAAGCGTCAGCCAAGCGCCATCGAGGATGACAGCCCCGTAGCCTTTCAACATGATTCAGGTCCTCGAAAGTTGGGATGAAAAAATGGCGCAAACCGCAGAGATCCTGTTGCTTGCGCCATTTCGGACGGGTCGAGCGACGTCTTTACTTGCCGTAAATGTCGAAGTCGAAGTACTTGTCCTGGATTGCCTTGTATTTGCCGTTCTCGCGGATGGCCGCGATGGCGGTGTTGATCTTGTCTTTCAGGGCGTCGCCCTTGCGCACCGCGATGCCTACGCCGTCGCCGAAGTATTTGACGTCGGTGAACGCCGGGCCCACGAACGCGAAGCCTTTGCCGGCGTCGGTTTTCAGGAAGCCGTCATTCAACAGCGTAGCGTCCGCCACGGTGCCGTCGAGGCGGCCGGCGGCCACGTCGAGGTAGATTTCGTTCTGCGAGCCGTACGGCTTGATCTCGGCACCCAGCGGGGCCAGGACTTCGCGGGCGAAACGTTCATGGATCGAACCACGCTGCACGCCGATGTTCTTGCCCTTGAGCTCAGTCAGACCTTCGCTGACCTGAGTGCCTTCTTTCATGACCAGGCGGGCCGGGGTGTTGTAGTACTTGTTG
Source organism: Pseudomonas sp. 58(2021) (assembly GCF_017491585.1). Taxonomy (NCBI): domain Bacteria; kingdom Pseudomonadati; phylum Pseudomonadota; class Gammaproteobacteria; order Pseudomonadales; family Pseudomonadaceae; genus Pseudomonas; species Pseudomonas sp. 58(2021). Next base: position 10,738 of record NZ_JAFGYZ010000038.1, on the reverse strand, counting down.
GTGAAGTCCACGGACTTCTTGCGGTCTTCAGTGATCGACATGGACGACAGGATCGCGTCGATCTTGCGCACTTTCAGTGCCGGGATCAGACCGTCGAACTCTTGCTCGACCCACTGGCACTTGACCTTCATTTCTTCGCACAGCGCGTTGCCGATGTCGTAGTCGAAACCGACGATGCTGCCGTCCGGCGCTTTGGAGGCGAATGGAGGGTAAGCCGCTTCGATACCGATTTTCAGAGGCTTTTCATCGGCGAATGTCGGCAGGGACAGCACGGACAGTGCCAGGGCGCCAAGCAGCACAAGTTTCTTCATCTTGGGACTCCATCGGTAAAGGGCAAAAACGGCAGAGTGAGCGACAGCCCAATATGCGAATGGGTGGAACGAAAGCGGTTGCTGCGTGCGTGGGATATTTCCGAACAAACCCTGAAGGCTTCAACGCGAGCCACGACGAGCGAGTGATCGGCATTCTAACGACAGGCCCGAAGCCGATATTTCTTCAATGCGACAACTAATTACAGATGCACCGAGAAACCCGCTTGAGCACATTGACAGCTCCGCAATTTCATGCAAGAGCGAAAGACAGTTAACCGATCTATGCTGCAAATTGCGGGCCTATTATTCGCAAACCCTTCTAATCCGGCAAGCGCGGGGTGATGTCTTATTTTTCACCGGGGGCTTTGAGGCCCTTAAACAGGGAAATGCGTTTCCGGATGCCCCGTTGCGGAGCGGGCGGTTACACATTCAGTTACTTGAAGGCGGACGGGTAACAGTGGGAATGGGCTGACGGAGCAATTCGATAATTATTGGCTGGATGCCGATAGGGTAAGACAGCGGAACACGGCGGAGAATGACAGGCCGTCTTCGCGAGCAAGCCCGCTCCCACATTGGGGGTTGTGTTTGGCGCGGATCAAGTGTGGGAGCGGGCTTGCTCGCGAAGAGGCCCACCCCGACGCCACAAAAACACCAGACACAAAAAAGCCCCACCCGGCTAAACCGGACAGGGCTTTCTGCACTTCAGACCCGCCGCTTACGCGACGTTCATGGTCTTGTGCGTATCGATCAGGTGCTGCACCACACTCGGATCGGCCAGGGTGGAGATGTCGCCCAACCCTTCGTATTCGGCGGTAGCGATCTTGCGCAGGATGCGGCGCATGATCTTGCCCGAACGGGTCTTCGGCAGCCCCGGCGCCCACTGGATCACGTCCGGCGAAGCGATCGGCCCGATCTCCTTGCGCACCCAGTTTTTCAGTTCCAGACGCAGTTGCTCGCTCGGCTCTTCGCCATTTTTCAGGGTGACGTAGACATAAATGCCCTGCCCCTTGATGTCGTGCGGCACACCGACCACCGCCGCTTCGGCGACTTTCGGGTGAGCGACCATCGCGCTTTCGATCTCGGCGGTCCCCATGCGGTGGCCGGAGACGTTGAGCACGTCATCCACGCGACCGGTGATCCAGTAGTAGCCATCGGCATCGCGACGGGCGCCATCACCGGTGAAGTACATGCCACGGAAGGTCTTGAAGTAGGTGTCGACGAAACGGTCGTGGTCGCCGTACAGAGTACGGGCCTGACCTGGCCACGAATCGAGAATCACCAGATTGCCTTCAGCCTCGCCCTCGATGATGTTGCCAAGGTTGTCCACCAGCGCCGGTACCACACCGAAGAACGGACGTGCAGCCGAACCTGGCTTCAGCGCATGGGCGCCTGGCAGCGGGCTCATCATGTTGCCGCCGGTTTCGGTCTGCCACCAGGTGTCGACGATCGGGCAACGGGACTTGCCGACGTTCTTGTAGTACCAGTCCCAGGCTTCCGGGTTGATCGGCTCGCCTACCGAACCGAGCAGACGCAGGCTGCTGCCGTCCGCGCCTTCAACAGCGGCGGTGCCGGAGGCCATCATTGCGCGGATCGCGGTCGGTGCGGTGTAGAGGATGTTGACCTTGTGCTTGTCGACGATCTTCGCCACCCGGGTGATATCCGGGTAGTTCGGCACGCCTTCGAACAGCAGCGTGGTCGCGCCGTTGGCCAGCGGGCCGTAGACGATGTAGGAGTGACCGGTGACCCAGCCCACGTCAGCGGTGCACCAGTAGATTTCACCCGGACGGTAATCGAACACGCGCTCGTGAGTCATCGCCGCGTACAACAGGTAACCGCCGGTGGTGTGCTGCACGCCCTTCGGCTTGCCGGTGGAACCGGAGGTATAAAGGATGAACAGCGCTTCTTCGGCGCCCATCTCTTTCGGCGCGCAGACGGTGCCCGCCACTTTCATCAGGTCTTCGTACCAGATGTCGCGATGCTGGTTCCACTTGATGTCGCCGCCGGTGCGCTTGCACACGATGACTTTCTGGATGCTGCTGGTTTCCGGGTTGGTCAGCGCGTCGTCGACGTTGGCCTTGAGGGAAATCTTCTTGCCGGCGCGGATGCCTTCGTCAGCGGTGATCACCACTTTCGAGCGGCAGTCGATGATGCGACCGGCCAGGGCTTCCGGCGAGAAACCGCCGAACACCACCGAGTGAATCGCGCCGATCCGGGTGCAGGCCAGCATGGCGACCACGGCTTCGGGGATCATCGGCATATAAATGGTCACCACGTCGCCGCGGTGCACATCCTGGCCACGCAGGGCGTTGGCGAATTTGCACACTTGTTCGTGCAGTTCGCGGTAGGTGATGTTGCGACTTTCGGAAGGATCGTCGCCTTCCCAGATGATGGCGACCTGATCGCCGCGCTCGGCCAGATGACGGTCGAGGCAGTTGTAGGAAACGTTCAGGGTGCCGTCGGCAAACCACTTGATGTCGACATGGTGATCGTCGAACGACGTCTGTTTCACCGTGGTGAAAGGCTTGATCCAGTCGAGGCGCTTGGCTTGTTCGCGCCAGAAGCCGTCAGGGTTGACGACCGACTGTTGGTACATGGCTTTGTAGGTCGCCTCGTCGGTCAGCGTATTGGCCAGAACCTCGGGACGAACGGGATACAGGGAAGCCGCACTCATCTTTCCTACCTCGGTGTAATAGTTGTTTTTGTATGACCCTGTTGTAGCCGGGGCGCCCGTATAGAACCATTCGACGATGGTAGTAACAAGCCCCTACAAAACATCCAGAAATGCCCCAAGCGCCTCTGAAGCAAAGCACGCAGCCCTTGTGGGAGCTGGCTTGCCAGCGATTCAGACGACTCGGTTTCCCGGGAAAACCGCAGCGCTGATAACACGATATCCAGCGATTGTTACCAAATCTGCCAAAGGTGTTTATCAAAACCACATCTGTTTACACCCACCCCGCCTCCCTAAAATTCACCTCGCCGACAAGGCAAAGTGATTAACAACGTTACAGCCCCCACGAAGGCCGTTAATCCAGCTCCGAAGTAACAAAGCAAACGATGAAGCTCCACACGCAACCCCAAAAAGGTTGCGTGACCCCACTCGACCTCAAGAAGGTAAATTTCAGATGAAAGCTTTATTGGTTCTGGCCCTCAGCAGTCTGTGCGCAACCGCCATGGCAGACGAGGTTCCGACTGATGTCGCACAGCAACAACCGGCTATCGAGGAATACACTTACTCCACTCACCTGGACATCGCCAAAGTTGTATCGATGAGCGAAGTTCCAAATGTCTGCGAAGTTGTTCCGGCGAAAATGGAGTACGACGACTCCAAAGGTCAGCGTCACATCCTGCGTTACAGCGTGATGGGTAACGGCTGCACCAATTGATGCGTTGAGACTGCACCGAATCGGATCACTCAGCGCAACATCGAGGGTCGATTCCAGCCCGACTTCGGTCGGGCTCAGTTGTGTTTGAAGCGACGTAAAAGGGTTGCAAAACACAAGATATAGTGAAAAACGCGGTTTTTTGCTCGTTTTTTGAGCAATCAATCACACGCAAAAAAATTAATGAAAAAAAATTCTCCGGGGCCAATCCCGGCGAAAGCCCTGTAAACCCTCGCTCCGATCGAAATCACCCCAGCGCTCGACCGCCCTGCGCTGTTTCGCCCTCCCCCACGCCCGTGTTTTTTTCCCTATAATGCCGCCCAATCGGGTCAGCAATATTCCCTTACAGGGATTCAAAGCCATTCTGAAGCCCCGCAGCAGCGACAACGCTGACCTGCGCCCGTCAGAGGCTCTCGGAAACCCGAAAAAATTTTCTGTTTATTGCCTGCGTAGCACCGCTGCAAAAAACGACATCCAACGCGGCCTGTACGGCCGTGTGAAAAACCAACAATCAGTTTTCACACGGGCACAGGCCCTCACGCAGGAGACGACACGTCATGCTGAGCTGGGACGAATTCGACAAAGAAGACAGTGAAGTAGCAGCAGTGAAAGGCGCCAACGCCGGCCACGCTAGCGAAGCCAACATGGACCGCCTCGACAGCGCCGGCGGTGCCGCCGCCCTCGAAGCCCGCGCCGTGACCGCCGAAGACTCGGCCGCCGTGGCCCGCGCCAAGGCTGCACTGGATTCCCTCGACGTCGCCGAAGGCCTCGCCGAACTCGAAGGCTCCGCCGCCCGTGTCGCCGTTGACGAAAAGCGCATGATCAACTGCCGCGCCGACCTCAACCAGCTCGTGCCATTCAAGTACGACTGGGCCTGGCAGAAATACCTGGACGGCTGCGCAAACCACTGGATGCCGCAAGAAGTCAACATGACCGCCGACATCGCCCTCTGGAAAAACCCGGAAGGCCTGACCGACGACGAGCGCCGCATCGTGATGCGCAACCTCGGCTTCTTCTCCACCGCCGACTCGCTGGTGGCCAACAACCTGGCCCTGGCCGTGTACCGCCTGATCACCAACCCGGAATGCCGCCAGTACATCCTGCGCCAGGCGTTCGAAGAGGCGATCCACACCCACGCCTACCAGTACTGCATCGAATCGCTGGGCATGGATGAAGGCGAGATCTTCAACATGTACCACGAGATCCCGTCGGTCGCGAAAAAAGCCGCCTGGGGCCTGAAATACACCCGCGCCATCTCCGACCCGGAATTCAACACCGGCACCGTAGAGACCGACAAAGAGCTGCTGCGCAACCTGATCGCCTACTACTGCGTTCTGGAAGGCATCTTCTTCTACTGCGGCTTCACCCAGATCCTCTCCATGGGCCGCCGCAACAAAATGACCGGCGTCGCCGAGCAGTTCCAATACATCCTGCGCGACGAATCCATGCACCTGAACTTCGGCATCGACGTGATCAACCAGATCAAAATCGAAAACCCACACCTGTGGGACGCCGAAATGAAGGAAGAAGCCTCGCAAATGATTCTGCAAGGCACCCAGCTGGAAATCGAATACGCCCGCGACACCATGCCTCGCGGCGTACTGGGCATGAACGCAGCGATGATGGAGGACTACCTGAAGTTCATCGCTAACCGTCGTCTGTCGCAGATCGGTTTGAAGGAAGAGTACCCAGGGACGACTAACCCGTTCCCTTGGATGAGCGAGATCATGGACTTGAAGAAAGAGAAGAATTTCTTTGAGACTCGGGTTATTGAGTATCAGACTGGTGGTGCGTTGAGCTGGGATTGACAGTGGCGTAACGCCATGCAATAAGAGTCTACCTTACATGGTTGTTAGGGTAGCTAAAAAAGGCCCTGCTCATGCAGGGCTTTTTTTTAGCTAAGGAACTGGCATGAACGAGTCCGTGCATAACCCTGACCAATACATGTTTGGCTTTCGCCAGATCATAACCAATGGCAAGAAAAAAATTGGGATACTCCTCGGCGCTGGAGCTCCTGTGAGCATTAATGTAGGAAAAGATGCATGGGAGCCGCTGATCCCAAACGTTGTAGGTCTAACAAAAGCTATTAAATCAGATTTATCCCCCGAAGACTTGAAAGTCTTCGAAGAAATCGAATCATCGATAGAAGACAAAAACTTTGAGAAAGTCCTCTCAAAAATTAGAGCGCTCGCTGATGTTATAGGGGCTTCTAAAGTATATGGCTACGACAGCAATGACTTTACAAGCCTGACTGACAACATATGCAATTCTATTAGAAAAGTGGTTGATCGAGAGCTACCCTGCAGTCCAACACCTTATTGCGAACTAGTTTCCTGGATTAACGGCATTAATAGAAAGCACGGCATAGAGGTTTTTACTACAAATTACGACCTACTTTTAGAGCAGGCGCTAGAGCGAGTTAAAACTCCTTATTTTGATGGATTTAGCGGCTCCAGAAATGCATTTTTTGATCCATCTAGCATATCAAGAAATGATCTTCCACCAAGATGGGTGAGAGTATGGAAACTGCATGGCTCAATCGGCTGGGAAATTGGGCCGAGCAATGAGGTCATTAGGTTACCTCACTCGCAAAACACCAGCATGGTCTATCCCTCACATATCAAGTACGATCAGACTCAAGCGGCTCCATTTTCCTCGCTTTTTGAAAGATTTAAAAACTTCCTGTTGGAGCCAGACACGCTTTTGATTTGTTCTGGTTTTTCTTTTGCTGACGCACATATATCTTCCAAAATAATAGAAAGCTTGATCGCCAATCCATCAGCAGCATTATTTGCCTTCCAATATAACAAATTATCCGACGAACCATATGCACGCGAAATTGCCTTGAAATGCCCTAATGCAAGCATCTTCTGTAGGGACGGTGCGATAATTAATGGAGTGGAGGCAAAATGGCGAACAGGAATATTACCAGCCAAAAACTGGGAATCAATTAGAGAAGAATATTACATAGACGAAAAGTTCCTACTTGGTGACTTCAAAACACTGACACGCTTTTTGGCAACTGCCGGCGGGGAATTCGGAGTTAAATTTGAAGATATACCGCTAGAGAGCCTAAGCCAAGTACTCGATCTTTTTCCTCCTCAAAAAATTGAGGAAGATAACCAAAATGCGTAGCCCAACACTTTTAGGCAGTATAAGCTCAGTATCTAGCTCTTCCTTAGCGGTTGAACTTGCCGACAGTATGAGTTCTGGAATAACTATACTGGAAGGTAAAAACTACAGAATTGGACAAGTAGGAAGCTTCGTAAAAATTCCGCTTGGATACAATCAGCTGTTTGGCGTGATTTCCGAATCCAATGAGTCCTCAAGTTTAGAAAATGACCAAAAATTTCTCAGCCAAAGGCGCTGGATACGGGTGGAGTTGATTGGAGAAATCATAGGTGGTGAATTTGACAGGGGTATCAGCGAGTACCCTAGCATCGGCGATGATGTGCATATTGTTGTCGATAGTGACTTACTAAAGGTCTTTGGAAAATCAGATAAAAGTCAATTTAGAATCGGAAAGCTTTCAAGCTCTGACGGCATCGATGTCAGTATTGACCTAGACAAACTGGTATCTAGGCATTCCGCCATACTAGGCTCTACCGGCTCCGGAAAGTCTACAAGCACTGCCTCAATTTTAAGGTCACTCGTACTACATGACGATCTAATAAAACTCCCATCATCCAGGGTACTATTAATTGACATTCACGGCGAATATGCCTCCGCACTAGGAGACATCGCTAAAGTTTTTTCGGTAACTCCAGAAAGCGAGAATAAACTTTTTATTCCGTACTGGTGCATTTCCCCCGAAAGCCTTATCGACTTCTTATGCGGAAATTTAAATGAATCCGCCAAGACTCAATACCTAGACAAAACGATTGAGGAAAAGAAGCTTTCACTTACCACAAACAAAATCAAAGGGATTGATCCAGAAAAAATAACTGGCTTCACTCCCTTGCCGTACAGAATAAAAAAAATCTGGTACGACCTTTATCACGACGACACTGTAAATTGGAATGATGACGCGCAAACAGATCCAGCTTATACATCGAAAGGTGACTTTGATACGTTAGTATCACCGAAATTCACACCGCCAGGTGCCGGAAGAAGCCCGCCACAGAAAGGTGGACCCGGAGTGATCAAAAAACAGCTCGAGTTGATGAAGTCTAGACTGCTTGATTCTCAATACTCATTCCTTCTAAACCCAGGCCCTTGGAATCCAGACAAAGATGGAGCAATTCAGAAAGACTTAGATCAGCTTTTAGCTGAGTGGCTAGGGCACGACAAACCAATAACAATTCTAGATTTATCTGGAATGCCATCCACGCGACTAAGCCTACTTCTTGGTTCAATTTTAGATATCTTATTCGAGTCAGCGCTATGGGGAAGAAACCTTTCTTCCGGCATGAAAAATCGTCCCCTACTGGTAGTACTTGAAGAAGCACACAGATACCTTTCGAAATCCGAGAGCGGATTGGCGAAACATATGGTTCAAAGAATTGCTAAGGAAGGGAGAAAGTTTGGCATAGGCGCTATGATTGTAAGCCAAAGACCATCAGAAATAGATGAAACAATTTTATCGCAATGCGGAACGATCATCGCCCTTCGAATTAACAACTCAACAGATAGAGGAATTGTAAAATCTGCGATGTCAGAGGGACTTGCAGGAATAATCGACTCTCTCCCTGTTCTCAGAACAGGCGAAGCCGTAATAGTTGGAGAGGCTGCAAAACTTCCAACACGATGCAGAATAAGCATATTACCTCCCGACAAATATCCAAACAGTAAAGACCCAGATGTATCAAAAAACTGGTCTACTGAACGAAAACAGGAAAATTATGAAATATTAGTATCGGCCTGGCGAAACCAGGAAACGCTAAAGGAGAAAACGTAAATGGAAAGAACACCCGTTAGCTCAAGCAATATTGCCAGCGTGGGTTATGACGCAGGCACCTCAACCCTACAAGTCGAGTTCAACAATGGGACAATATATGATTATTTCGATGTTCCAGAACATACTTATACAGATTTAATTGATGCTAGCTCTGTAGGCTCATTCTTTCACGCAAACATTAGAAACACATACAGTTTCCAGCAAGTTTGACATCCACCGAAACATACGTCCGCATATCTGCGGACGTATTCAAAACTCTGTCTTGACCAAATACTTGTAAAGCAATAGTCTTCAAAAAGGTGCCTAAGAAACACCTCACACAGCGGACTCACCGCACCCGACAGTCGCGGCTTTTTTTGTGCCTACGGTTTCCCCGTGCGCATCAAAAAACTCTGTTATGCCGGGAGTGGGCGAATACAAGACCCGAAAGGGAAATATGTCCGGCCCTCTGTGTGGGGTTTCTTAGCTCCCGGCACCCAGCCTTAAGAAAGCTGACATCACACAGAGGTAAATGGATATGCCTAAAAATATCTCCTTCGGCACGAAGGAAATCTGCTTCAGCCTCAACATCATCTGCATGCATCCAGCACTGGAGGCCTGCCATGTCTGAACCTCACAGTTCCACGGTCTTCACTCTGCACAAACTCTCTCTCCATGCCCTCCTCCTTGAAGGCCAGCCATGGTTTTGCGCACGCGATATTGGTCGCTTGATGGGCGTCCATCTCAGTGATCGGATGGTCAGCAAACTGGACAAGGATCAACATCGTTTTCTGTGGATTGAGTATCACCGGCAACCTGAGAAGCAACTTATGCTCAGTGAGTCCGGTGTGTATGCGCTGTTGGTGTATCACTACGTCCCAGGGAATCGGCTATTGCGCGAGTGGCTGACCCATCAAGTGGTTCCAGCCTTACGCGATGCTGCGTCCTCGGAAAATCCGGATCTACCTATGCTTAGTTTTTTGAAATGGCCTGAGATGTCTGTGAGTCTGTTGCATTGGCAGGATGAAAGCTGGATTCGGCTACGAGATATGCCATACCTGTTGCAGGGCCAGACACAGCAGCGAGCGACTGCCCCGAAGTCTTGGTGGCGGAAGGCTGCAGAGGTATTTCAGTCGTCGAAGCATCTGATGAGTTAGGTGCTGCTTGTGAGATCACTTGCGAGAATTGTCGCAAATCTCTGTAGGAATTTTCCTAGACAGCCGTAATGGCCACTCAGTATCGTCCGAGGGTTTTCAACCCTCGGCGATTTTATGGATACGGAAAAGGAAAATAGTGGCTGGACGGATGAGGAGCTTGACGCTTCGGTCGATGGTTATCTCGATATTCAGGCTCGCTACCCAAATGATCAAAAATTTAATAAGTCCTTGGAACACAGGCGTCTGCAGAACGGCGTACTCGCCGGGCGAAACATCAAGTCGATTGACTATCGACTGCAGAACATTACCGCTCTGTTCGAAGATCTTGGGCTGAAAACGATCCCTAGCTACAAACCAAAGGTGAATCTCGGTTCAGGGATTACCGCGCGCCTGATGAAAATCCTAGAATCGAAAGGCCTCATTACGCTGGATTCCGGTACACCTTCCACGCAAGAAGAATCATCACGTCGAAATGTACAACGAGCGAAACAGCGTGATTTTGTGAGTGAGCCAGAGGGTGTGCAGATACCTCAGCAAATCGTCAGGACAACCAAAACCTACGCCCGCATATCCCAAGTCAAAGATTGGATTCTGTTCAACGCCAAGGGTGTCTGTGAGGGATGCGGACAAACAGGTCCTTTTGAAATGAATGGAGAACCTTACCTTGAGGTTCACCACGTTAAGCATCTGTCGGACAACGGGACGGACTTCAAGACCAACACCGTAGCGCTGTGCCCAAACTGTCATCGACGCTGCCACCATTCTGACGACAGAGAGGCTTTCACTGCTTGGCTGTATGACAACGTTGGAAGACTCGAAAAGGAATAATCGCGGTCTATCTGACTAACCGTATTTGCTGTTCTTGGGACTGCTCCGTCCCCCAGCGGGAGCAAGCTCCCTCGCCACAGGGTGATGCTCGGCCTGCGATGTCGGTGTGAGTAATGAAATCTGGTTGATGCCGAGAATCGCCAGCAGCCTTACTCCCACAGATTCCGCATCATCCTGAAAACAATC
>NZ_JAFGYZ010000037.1:0-40869 GCF_017491585.1 Pseudomonas sp. 58(2021) | reverse complement strand
GTCATCGAGGAGGTGGGGCGACTGGGCCTGACCGGCATCGGCTTCTCGCTGCACTCGGACATCGTTGCGCCGTACATCCTGCATTACGGCAGCGAGGCGCTGAAGCACAAATACCTGCCGAAACTGGTGTCCGGCGAGATGGTCAGTGCCATCGCCATGACCGAGCCGGGTGCCGGTTCCGATTTGCAGGGGGTCAAGACTACCGCTGTGCTGGACGGTGACGAGTATGTGATCAACGGCTCGAAAACCTTCATCACCAATGGCTTTCTGGCTGATCTGGTGATTGTCGTGGCCAAGACCGATCCCAAGGCCGGGGCAAAGGGCACCAGCCTGTTTCTGGTGGAGGCGAACACGCCGGGCTTCGACAAGGGCAAGCGCCTGGAGAAGGTCGGAATGAAGGCTCAGGACACCTCGGAACTGTTCTTTCAGGACGTGCGAGTGCCGAAGGAAAACCTGTTGGGTCAGGCCGGGGCCGGGTTTGCCTATCTGATGCAGGAATTGCCGCAGGAGCGTCTGACAGTAGCCATTGGCGGGTTGGCTTCGGCCGAGGCGGCGCTGCAGTGGACGCTGGATTACACCCGTGATCGCAAGGCGTTCGGCAAGGCAATTGCCGACTTCCAGAACACGCGCTTCAAACTGGCGGAAATGGCCACCGAGATACAGATCGGCCGGGTGTTCGTCGATCGCTGTCTGGAGCTGCATCTTCAGGGCAAGCTGGATGTGCCGACGGCGGCGATGGCCAAGTATTGGGGCACCGACCTGCAATGCAAGGTGCTCGATGAGTGCGTGCAGTTGCATGGCGGCTACGGTTTCATGTGGGAGTACCCGGTGGCCCGGGCGTGGGCGGATGCGCGGGTGCAGCGAATCTATGCCGGCACCAATGAAATCATGAAGGAGATCATTGCGCGGTCGCTTTGAATTTCGCAGTGAATTGACTGGCCCCTTCGCGAGCAGGCTCGCTTCCACAAGGATCACGCTGTACCTGTGGGAGCGAGCCTGCTCGCGAAGCTTTTAGCGGCTGATCACGGTGCCGGGTTCGGATGATCCTTGTGAATCGCTTCGATCCCTTCCAGCACTTCCTTCGACAGTTTCAGCTCGTAACTGGCGATATTGCTGTCCAGTTGCTCCAGCGTCGTCGCACCAATGATGTTGCTGGTGACGAACGGTTGCTGATTGACGAAGGCCAGCGCCATTTGCGCCGGATCCAGGCCATGTTTCCGGGCGAGCGCCACGTAACGGCTGCACGCCGCTTCCGATTGCGGGTTGAAGTAGCGGCTGAAGCGGCTGTAGAGGCTCAGGCGACCTTTTGGCGGACGGGCGCCACCTTCGTACTTGCCCGACAGGAAACCGAATGCCAGCGGCGAATAGGCGAGCAGGCCGCACTGTTCGCGAATGGCGATCTCCGCCAGACCGACTTCGAAGCTGCGGTTGAGCAGGTTGTACGGGTTCTGGATCGATACCGCGCGCGGCCAGCCACGGGCTTCGGCCAGGGCGAGGAAACGCATGGTGCCCCACGGGGTTTCGTTGGACAGGCCGATGTGGCGGATCTTGCCGGCCTTCACTTGCTCGTCGAGTGCTTCGAGGGTGTCTTCGAGCGGGGTGAGGTTGGCTTCGATCTTGTGCTTGTAGCCCAGCTGTCCGAAAAAGTTGGTGCTGCGCTCCGGCCAGTGCAGTTGGTACAGGTCGATGTAATCGGTCTGCAGACGCTTGAGGCTGGCGTCCACTGCTTCGGTAATGTGCTGGCGGTTATGGCGCAGGTTTTTGTCGCGGATGTAGTCGATGGTGTTGCCGGGGCCGGCGATCTTGCTGGCGAGGATCCAGTCGGCGCGGTCGCCCCGGCTCTTGAAGTAATTGCCGATGTAACGCTCGGTGGCGGCGTAGGTTTCGGCTTTCGGCGGCACCGGATACATCTCGGCGGTGTCGATGAAGTTGATCCCGGCGCCCTTGGCCCGTTCAATCTGGGCGAAGGCTTCAGCTTCAGTGTTTTGCTCGCCCCAGGTCATGGTGCCAAGGCAGATTGCGCTCACGTTCAGGTCGGTACGGCCTAGCTGGCGATAGTCCATCGGGTGCTCCTTGGGCAAAACAAGCATAAAAGCAGGTTGAAATTTTTTTCGCAATCTGCATAATTGCCGACCTCTTTCTGCAGTGGAAGTGATGCCCCGCCGCCGAAGAATCTTGCCGTTGAACGGACGCGCCGACCCGAGCCCCCGAAAGCGTCTGTATCCGGCTGCCTTTGACTTGTCAAAGTACGCACTATTCAGTAAGATCCGCCGTCTTATTTACAGGCGGCCCCTGAGGCTATAAAGAATGAAAACTTTTACTGCTAAACCGGAAACAGTAAAGCGCGACTGGTTTGTCGTCGACGCTGCTGGTCAGACCCTGGGTCGTCTGGCCACCGAAATCGCGAGCCGTCTGCGTGGCAAGCACAAGCCTGAGTACACTCCTCACGTTGACACCGGCGACTACATCGTCGTAATCAACGCTGAGCAGATCCGTGTTACCGGTGCTAAAACCACTGACAAAATGTACTACTCCCACTCCGGTTTCCCGGGCGGCATCAAGTCGATCAACTTTGAAAAGCTGATCGCCAAGGCCCCTGAGCGCGTGATCGAGACCGCGGTTAAAGGCATGCTGCCTAAGAACCCACTGGGTCGCGACATGTACCGTAAGCTGAAAGTCTATGCGGGCGCTGCACACCCTCATACTGCTCAGCAGCCCCAAGAACTGAAGATTTAACGGAATAGTTCATTATGTCGGCGACTCAAAATTACGGCACTGGCCGTCGCAAGACCGCAACCGCACGCGTTTTCCTGCGTCCGGGTACTGGTAACATCTCCATCAACAACCGTTCGCTGGATTCGTTCTTCGGCCGCGAAACTGCCCGCATGGTAGTTCGTCAGCCGCTGGAACTGACCGAGACTGTCGAGAAGTTCGACATCTACGTCACCGTGATCGGCGGTGGTGTAAGTGGTCAGGCTGGCGCAATCCGCCACGGTATCACTCGCGCTCTGATGGACTACGACGAAACCCTGCGTAGCGCTCTGCGCAAAGCTGGCTTCGTTACCCGCGACGCCCGTGAAGTTGAACGTAAGAAAGTTGGTCTGCGTAAAGCGCGTAAGCGTCCGCAGTACTCGAAGCGTTAATTCCGCTTCCACGTTCAAAAAGAACGCCCGATTCCTCACGGAACCGGGCGTTTTTTTATGCGTGCGATTTCTTGAATAATTGCGCTGTGACAACTTGCCACATTCGTAGACCCCCTATACTACAAGGCTTGAGGGCCAGCCCTCCGGGTAATTACCTTGTCAGAATTGGGGGTTTTCATTACCATTCGGCAAAATTTTTATAAGTACATTGTTTCATATTTAGTAGATGCCTGATTTAACAGGCCACAAAGCTGATGGGAGAGGACTGAATGAGCAATGACGGCGTGAATGCAGGCCGGCGTCGCTTCTTGGTAGCGGCCACATCCGTGGTGGGTGCTGCAGGAGCGGTGGGGGCTGCGGTCCCGTTCGTGGGGTCATGGTTTCCCAGTGCCAAGGCGAAGGCTGCCGGCGCACCGGTGAAAGTGAATGTCAGCAAAATCGAGCCCGGACAGCAGATGATTGCTGAATGGCGCGGCCAGCCGGTATTCATTGTTCGCCGTACTGCGGAAATCCTGGGGAATCTCAAGAAGATCGAGGGCCAGCTCTCCGATCCGACCTCCAAAAACTCCACGCAACCCACCTATGTCGACCCTGAGGTGCGTTCGATCAAGCCGGAAATCCTGCTGCTGATCGGGATCTGCACTCACCTGGGTTGCTCACCGACCTTCCGTCCCGAAGTGGCACCCGCGGATCTGGGCAAAGACTGGGTAGGTGGCTATTTCTGCCCTTGCCACGGTTCCCACTACGATCTGGCTGGCCGCGTCTACAAGTCGCAACCTGCGCCTTTGAACCTGCCAGTACCCCCGCATTCCTATGAGACCGATGACCTGATTGTCATTGGCGTCGATACGGAGAAAGCGTGATGAGCAAGTTCATGGATTGGGTTGATGCGCGCTTCCCCGCCACCAAAATGTGGGAAGACCATCTCAGCAAGTATTACGCGCCAAAAAACTTCAACTTCTTCTACTTCTTCGGCTCGCTGGCACTGCTCGTTCTGGTCAACCAGATCGTCACCGGTGTCTGGCTGACCATGAGCTACACCCCGTCGGCGGAAGAGGCGTTCGCCTCCGTCGAATACATCATGCGGGACGTCGAGTACGGCTCGATCCTGCGTTTGCTGCACTCCACCGGCGCTTCGGCGTTCTTCATCGTGGTCTATCTGCACATGTTCCGTGGCCTGCTTTACGGTTCGTATCAGAAACCGCGCGAACTGGTGTGGGTCTTCGGCATGCTGATCTATCTGGCGCTGATGGCTGAGGCCTTCATGGGTTATCTGTTGCCATGGGGGCAGATGTCCTACTGGGGCGCCCAGGTGATCATCTCGCTGTTCGGTGCGATTCCGGTCATCGGCAACGACCTGACTCAGTGGATTCGTGGTGACTACCTGATTTCCGGAATTACCCTGAACCGCTTCTTCGCCCTGCACGTGGTTGCTCTGCCGATCGTGATCCTCGGTCTGGTGGTGCTGCACATTCTGGCACTGCACGAAGTGGGTTCGAACAACCCGGATGGCGTGGACATCAAGAAACACAAAGACGAAAACGGTGTGCCGCTGGACGGCATCGCTTTCCACCCGTACTACACCGTGAAAGACATCGTCGGTGTGGTGGTGTTCCTGTTCATCTTCTGCTTCATCGTGTTCTTCTTCCCGGAAATGGGCGGCTACTTCCTCGAAAAACCAAACTTCGAGCAGGCCAACCCGTTCAAGACGCCAGAGCATATTGCGCCGGTCTGGTACTTCACGCCGTTCTACGCGATCTTGCGTGCGGTTCCTGACAAGCTCATGGGCGTTATCGCCATGGGGGCGGCCATTGCGGTGCTTTTCGTCCTGCCATGGCTCGACCGCAGTCCGGTCAAGTCAATGCGCTATAAAGGCTGGATGAGCAAAATCTGGCTGGTGGTGTTCTGCATTTCCTTCGTGATCCTCGGCATTCTGGGGGTTCTGGCCCCGACGCCGGAGCGCACGCTGGTGTCGCAGATCTGCACCTTCCTGTATTTCGCCTACTTCATTCTGATGCCTTTCTACACCAGGCTCGAGAAGACCAAACCGGTTCCGGAAAGGGTGACTGGCTGATGAAAAAGTTATTTTTTGCTCTGATTTTTGCTGCTCTGCCAGTGCTGTCCTTTGCTGCGGAACACGGTGGCCCGGAACTGGAAAAAGTCGACATCGACGTTTCCGACAAGGCTGCCCTGCAGGATGGTGCACGCACCTTTGCCAACTATTGCATGGGTTGCCACAGTGCCAAGTTCCAGCGTTATGAGCGTGTGGCCGACGACCTCGGCATCCCGCACGAAATGATGCTGGAGAAGCTGGTGTTCACCGGTGCCAAGATCGGCGATCACATGAACATCGGCATGCAGCCGGCCGACGCCAAGACCTGGTTCGGTGCAGCGCCTCCGGATCTGACTCTGGTGGCGCGTGTTCGTGGTACCGACTGGCTCTATGGTTATCTGCGTTCGTTCTATGAGGATCCGGCGCGTCCTTGGGGCGTGAACAACAAGGTCTTCCCGAACGTCGGCATGCCTAACGTGCTGGTCGGCCTGCAAGGTCGTCAGGTCGTGGGTTGCAAGCAGGTACAGATCGTCGAAGACGGCAAGAAGCAATATGATCCGCTGACCGGTACGCCTCTGACTCATGAGGCGTGCGATCAGTTGACCATCGTGCCGAAAACCGGAACTCTCAACGAAGAGCAGTTCGATGAGAAGGTCAAGAATCTGGTAACCTTCCTGGCTTACTCGGCTAACCCGGTTAAGCTGCAACATCAGCGCATCGGTACTTACGTCTTGCTGTACCTGGCGTTCTTCTTTGTGTTCGCCTACCTGCTCAAGCGTGAATACTGGAAAGACGTGCACTGATACGCTTCAAGCAATTGCTGTTAATCGCGCGCGCCCAAGGGCGTCTCTGAAATGCAAAGCCTGGTCAGCCATGTTTTGCGGGAGGCGCCCTCTGGGCGCGCGCGTTTTTCCGGCTTCGACTATTTCAACAAGCGAGGAGGATCGCCATGGGCGTGACCAATCGGTTGGCCTGTTACTCCGACCCCGCCGACCACTATTCCCACCGAGTGCGCATCGTGCTTGCAGAGAAGGGTGTCAGCGCCGAAATCATTTTTGTGGAGGCTGGTCGCCAGCCGCCTAAACTGATTGAAGTAAACCCTTACGGCAGTCTTCCGACGCTGGTCGATCGTGACCTGGCGTTGTGGGAGTCGACCGTGGTGATGGAATACCTGGATGAGCGTTACCCGCATCCGCCATTGATGCCTGTGTACCCGGTGGCGCGTGCCAACAGTCGTCTGCTGATTCACCGCATTCAGCGCGACTGGTGTGGTCTGGTGGATCTGATTCTGGATTCGCGCACCAAGGAAGCGGCGCGTGCCGTGGCGCGCAAGGAATTGCGCGAGAGCCTGACGGGTGTGTCGCCGCTGTTCGCCGACAAGCCGTTTTTCCTCAGTGAGGAACAAAGTCTGGTGGATTGCTGCCTATTGCCAATACTCTGGCGTTTGCCGATTCTGGGTATAGAACTGCCGCGGCCTGCCAAGCCGCTGCTTGATTATATGGAGCGTCAATTTGCGCGTGAGGCTTTCCAGGCGAGTCTGTCTGGTGTCGAACGCGACATGCGCTAAGGCTTAAGGAGCCGCTATGAACTCCAGTCGACCTTATCTGGTCCGCGCGCTCTACGAGTGGATTGTGGATAACGATTGCACCCCGCACATGCTGGTCAATTCCGAGTACCCGGCGGTACAGGTGCCACAGGGCTTTGCCAGTGACGGACAGATTGTCCTGAATATTTCGCCAAGTGCCGTGCGGCATCTGCACATGGACAACGACGTCGTGACCTTCGAAGGTCGTTTCGGTGGCGTTCCGCATAGCCTGTACGTGCCGATTGCTGCAATTCTGGGGATCTATGCCCGGGAGAACGGTCAGGGCATGGTGTTCGATCTGGAGTCGCCGATGGATGACGAAGACGAGATCGAGCAGGATGACGATGTTCCGCCACCGGACAGCGAGCCGCCGCGCCCAAGCGGTCGGCCAAGCCTGAAAGTGGTGAAGTAATAAAAAAAGGCGATCCAACCGGATCGCCTTTTTTGTGCCTGCGCTTTGTGTATCAGTCGATGTATTCGAACAGCTTCACGATTTTCTGCACGCCAGAAACACCCTGCACCAGATTGGTGGCCTGTGCGGCTTCCTGTTTGGTCAGCAGGCCAAGCAGATAGACGATGCCGTTCTCGGTCACAACCTTGATGCGTGAGCCAGGAATGCTGGCGTCGGTGAGCATCTGGGTTTTGATCTTGGTCGTCAGCCAGGAATCGTTCTGGCGGGCGAGGAAGCTCGAAGGCGCAATCACTTGCAGCTCGTTGTGTACTTTCTTCACGCGTTGCACGTTGGCGGCAGCCTGTTCGGCCTTGGCCTTCAGGTCTTCGCGCGGGGTCTGTCCAGCCAGCAGCACGACACCGTTGAAACTGGTCACGACGATGTGCGAGTCGTTGTCCAGAGCCGGGTCGGCCTTGGCCACGTTGACGCCGACCTTGGTTTCAATCAGCGAATCGTCGATCTTGCTGCCGAAGGTGCGGGTGCCGCGATCGTCTTCGATCGGTGCTTCACGGCTGGCGTTCACCACCGAGGTGCAGCCAGAAATGCCGAGGCACAGGGTCAAGGCCAAAAGGCCAAGGCGATTAGGGGTCATTCTTCACTCCCGAACAGTTGGCTGTCGATCAGATCGCAGAGGCAATGGATCGCCAGCAAGTGGACTTCCTGAATACGTGCGGTGACATTGGCCGGTACGCGAATTTCGACGTCTTCAGGCAGCAGCAGCGACGCCATGCCGCCGCCATCGCGACCGGTCAATGCTACGACAATCATTTCGCGATCATGTGCGGCCTGGATCGCTTGAATAATGTTCGCCGAGTTGCCGCTGGTCGAAATCGCCAGCAATACATCGCCTGGCTGGCCGAGTGCGCGGATCTGCTTGGAGAACACTTCGTTGTAGCTGTAATCGTTGGCGATCGAGGTGATGGTCGAGCTGTCGGTGGTCAGCGCGATGGCAGGCAGACTCGGACGCTCGCGCTCGAAACGGTTGAGCAGTTCCGAGGAGAAGTGCTGGGCATCGCCGGCCGAGCCGCCGTTGCCGCACGAGAGCATTTTCCCTTCGTTGAGCAGGGCGTTGACCATTACCTGGCTGGCTTGCTCGATGTGCGGTGCAAGTAAGTCCATCGCCTGTTGCTTGGTGTCGATACTGGCCTGAAAAAGCTGGCGAATTCGGGATTGCATGTCCATCTGTGTGACCTTAATTGGCGCGGCTGTCCGGCACGTGAATGTGCAGCCCGCAAAGCAAAGAGCAAAAGTGTTGAGTGAAAATGTCCGGGTCGGTGCAGGCGGTCAACTGTCGAACGCATTCTGCAACCAGTTCAACTGATCCTGATGGCTGTCGATGGCCACCACGTCGAAGCGGCAGGGGGAATTTGCCCAGCGCGACTCGCGCTGAAGAAAATATTGTGCGGCGAAAATCAGTTTCTGCCGTTTGCGCCCGTCGATACTGTCGAGCGCTCCACCCCATTGAGTGTTCTTTCGGTAACGTACTTCGACGAATACTACTGTATCGCCATCAAGCATGACCAGATCAAGCTCGCCGCGTTTACATAACCAGTTCTGCGCCAGGAGGCGCAGACCCTGGTGTTGCAAATGCTCGAGCGCCTGACGCTCGGCATCCTTGCCGCTTTGCAGGTGTGACCTGTCGGGCATCAGCGCGGAGTGTCCGGCAGGCGCTGGATCTGGCCGCTGACAAACTGGGCCCATGGCAACTGGCGTACCACGCGTTGGCTCTGGGTCATGCCCAGGCTGCCCGACAGGCCTTCGATGCGGCTGTCCGGCAGGGTCTTGAGCTGGCTCAGGCGCGGGGCCAGGCGGTAGGCATCGGCACCCATTGCATACAGACGACCAAGACTGCCGGAGGCTTGTGGCCATTGCGCGGCGACCTGTTTGCGCAGCGGGTCGTTGGTATCCAGCAGCCAAGGGGTTTCGCAGAAGCGCACACCGTTCATGTCGTTGTACTGGTTCACGTCGCCGCTGGCGCTGAACACGTGGGAAGTGGCGTAGACCGGAACGTCACCGGCGTACTGGAAGTTCAGGGTCGGCTTGATCTGCTGGGCCTGTTGCGGTGTCGCGGCGAGGAAGATGAATTCGATGTCCTGGCGACGCGAAGGCTGAGCGGCAACGTTGGTGCCGACGGCGTTCTGCAGGCTCTTGGCACGGGCTTCGCTCTGGCGCAGCTGGAACATGTCGGCGATTTGCTGGGCCAGTTGTACTGGCTGGTCAACGCGTTCGGTGGCGACGATGCTGCCACCATTGGCTTGCCAGTCCTGGCTGAAAGCGCGCAGGACGCGGTCGCCCCATTCGCCTTTCGGCACCATGATCGCGGCGCGGTGCAGCCCGTCGGCGCGGGCGCGGCGGGAGACTTCACGGGCCTCGTCTTCAGCGGCGAGGCCGAACTGGAACAGCTGCGCCGGGCCCTGGTCACCTTCGCTGTAGTTCAGAGCGAGGGTGGTGATCGGCAGTTGCGGGCGGGTGCTCAGCTGTTTGACCAGTGGTTTTTCCAGCGGCCCGACAACCAGTTGCACGCCGTCGGCCTGGGCCTTGCGGTAGAACTCGTCCATGTTGGTCAGGTGCGAGCTGTCATAGAACACGATGGCCGGTGGTTTCTGGCCGGCTTGCTGAGCCTGATAGTGCGCGGCCATGAAGCCGTCACGCAGCGCCTTGCCGACAGAGGCCAGTTGGCCGTCCTGTGGCAGCAGCAGGGCGATCTTGCTCAGGGGCTGGCTGGCCAGCTCCTTGAGTTTGGTCAGTGGCAGCGGCAGGTTGATGGCGGCCGGGTGTTTCGGGTGCTGAGAGCGCCAGTCGTCGATGGCTGCCTGTTGCTGTTCCAGGGTGCCGGCGGTTTTCACGGCCAGGGCCAGGCTCATCCAGCCGGCGAGGTCGTCGGTCCCGTTGGGTTGCAGTTGATCGGTCGGCAGCGAGGCGATCAGGGTCCAGATGGCTTCGTGGTTCTTGCTCGCGGCTTCGCCTTCGAGCATCGGCGCAATGAAAATGCGCTCGCGTGCCGCAGCCAGGGTCTGACCGTCGGCCTCAAGGGCACGGGCGTGAACGGTGCCGGCGCGAACCTGCAACGGCACCGACATTTCGCTCAGGCGTTGCAGGCTTGGATGGTTCAAGGCTGCCAGTGCGGCTTTGGGCTGATTGCGGGTCATCGCCAGTTCAGCAGACAAAGTGCTGGCGAATGCCTGCTGGCCTGGCTGGAGTTGCTCCATCGGCACTTGTTGCAGGATTTGCGCGGACTGTCCGGCATTGCCCTGGCGATAAGCCATGTCCGCCGCACTCAGGCGCAGCAGCGCAGCCTTGTCCGGCGATTTGGCCTGGGCGGCCTGTTCGAGCAGTTGCTCGATGCTGGCATCCGGAGTCCGTGGAAGTTCGCCAAGGCTGGAGGAAGGGGAGCTGGCGCAGGCCGCCAGCAAGGCAGCGAGGCAGAGGGCAGTGAACAGCCGCAGGCAAGCGATCATGTAAGTGTTCCTGATACTCGATCAAATTAGCGTCGAATTGTACCCAAGCGCTGGCCGGGGCGCGATGTTACTGGTGTGAAACCGTCAATTTAGATGATGTAAATGTTGCGCGACCGCACAATGGTGCGACAAACCGTGTCTGCCGCGGCCGCATCGTCAGTTGCGCGACGCGCTACAATGGCGGTTTTTACCGATCATGAGGTGTGCGCTTTGACTGCTCCAGGTGCTTTGAATTCCGCTGCAGGCTCGCTTTATGTGGTGGCGACGCCCATCGGCAACCTGGATGACATCAGCGCCCGGGCGTTGAAGATCCTGCGCGAGGTGGCGCTGATCGCCGCCGAAGACACGCGCCATTCCCAGCGTCTGATGCAGCACTTTGGCATCTCCACGCCGCTGGCGGCCTGTCACGAGCACAACGAACGTGATGAAGGCAGTCGCTTCATCACTCGTCTGCTGGCAGGCGACAATGTCGCACTGATTTCCGATGCCGGTACCCCGCTGATTTCCGATCCGGGTTATCACCTGGTGCGTCAGGCCCGTGCAGCCGGCATCAATGTGGTGCCGGTGCCGGGGGCTTGTGCGCTGATCGCTGCCTTGTCCGCGGCCGGTCTGCCATCCGACCGTTTTATCTTCGAAGGCTTTCTGCCGGCCAAGGCGGTTGGACGCAAGGCACGCCTTGAAGCCATCAAGGAAGAGCCGCGCACGCTGATTTTCTACGAGGCGCCGCATCGTATTCTTGAGTGTCTGCAGGATATGGAAGCCGTGTTTGGCGCTGATCGCCCGGCATTGCTTGCCCGGGAAATCACCAAGACTTTTGAAACCCTCAAGGGGCTGCCGCTGGCCGAGCTGCGGGCATTCGTCGAGGCGGACAGCAATCAGCAGCGTGGCGAATGTGTGGTGGTCGTGGCTGGCTGGACTGCGCCGGAGTCAGAAGATGCCGTGAGCAGCGAGGCGATGCGCATCCTCAATCTGCTGCTCGAAGAGATGCCGCTCAAGCGTGCCGCCGCTTTGGCAGCGCAAATCACCGGTGAGCGCAAAAACGTGCTGTATCAAGTCGCGCTGGATCAGCAAAAAGACGCGTAACCCGTCGCGCAGACCGGTTGGCGGGCTATTAGCGCTTGTTCTTCGAGCGCTCTGCCGTTAACCTGCGCGGCGGAGAGTCGATCGGACAGTCGCTGCCCTCTATGAAAATTAGGGGGGGGAGGAAAGTCCGGGCTCCATAGGGCGAAGTGCCAGGTAATGCCTGGGAGGCGTGAGCCTACGGAAAGTGCCACAGAAAATAACCGCCTAAGCGCTTCGGCGCCGGTAAGGGTGAAAAGGTGCGGTAAGAGCGCACCGCACGTCTGGCAACAGTTCGTGGCTAGGTAAACCCCACTTGGAGCAAGACCAAATAGGGTCCCAAGGCGTGGCCCGCGCTGGGACCGGGTAGGTTGCTAAAGATGTCCAGTGATGGCCATCGTAGACGAATGACTGTTCAAGACAGAACCCGGCTTACAGATCGACTCTCCACCTTTTTCTTTTCCCTGCTTGAATTAAAGGCGACAGGGCTGTTTATTATCAGCAGGCCTGCTCTGGAATTCCGGCGGCGGCAATCGCAGTAATAGCCATTTCCCACCTTGCTTCAATCAACAGCAGAAGCGCTTTTGTAATACCGAAAAAATCTTACTCTTAACAAATTACTTTAACTTTCGAGCGCAGCTGTCAGTGCTGTCTCAAGTTATTGGATAAAAGCATCCGCCGGATTCTCGTTGCTCCTCCTTTTATGCTCCTAAATCTCCGTTCTGTAAGGGTTTTCCTTTGATCCGCGCCTTGACGGTGTGGTGGGCGCATTCCTATAGTGTGCGCAAGTGGCGGAAAGTGGCATGAAGTGGGTTTTTTGAGCTCAAAACGATAAAAATTGGAGAAACGCAGACGTGTTTCGCGGAGCTAACGCTATCAGTCTCGACGCAAAGGGCCGTCTCGCCATGCCGAGCCGGTACCGTGACGAGCTCGTTTCGCGTAGTTCCGGCCAGTTGATCGTGACCATTGATGCCGTTGATCCGTGCCTGTGCGTCTACCCGCTCGATGAGTGGGAAATTATTGAAACCAAGTTGCGCGCGCTTCCTTCGCTTCGCGAAGAGAACCGTCGTCTGCAACGTTTATTGATTGGTAACGCCGTTGACCTCGAGCTCGACGGCAGTGGTCGTTTCCTGGTGCCGCCGCGCCTGCGCGAATACGCGAAGCTCGACAAGCGCGCGATGCTGGTGGGCCAACTGAACAAGTTCCAACTGTGGGACGAAGATGCCTGGAACGCGGTTTCTGCCGCTGACCTGGCTGCCATACAACAACCGGGCGCCATGCCTGACGAACTGCGTGATCTGATCCTGTGACTATTGATAGCGGCTTTAACCACATCACCGTACTGCTTGACGAAGCCGTCGAGGCTCTCGCCGTACGTCCTGATGGCTGCTATCTGGACGGCACGTTCGGGCGCGGCGGGCACAGTCGGTTGATTCTCAGCAAGCTCGGGCCTGATGGCCGGCTCATCGGATTCGACAAGGATCCTCAAGCGATTGCCACCGGGCAAACGCTAGCGGCCGAAGACGGCCGCTTTGTCGTTGTGCAGCGCAGCTTTGCCGAACTGGGTTCGGTGGTTGCCGAGCGTGGTCTGGCCGGCAAGATCAGCGGCATTCTGCTCGATCTCGGCGTGTCTTCGCCGCAGCTTGACGACGCTGAACGCGGCTTCAGTTTTCTCAACGATGGCCCGCTGGACATGCGCATGGATCCGTCCCGTGGCATCAGTGCAGCCGAGTTCGTCAACACCGCGCCGGTGGAAGAAATCGCCCGTGTTTTCAAGGAGTATGGCGAAGAGCGTTTCTCCGGTCGCATGGCCCGCGCCGTGGCCGAACGTCGTGACATTACGCCGTTCGAGCGTACTGCTGATCTGGCCGAAGTTCTGAAAGTCGCCAACCCGGCGTGGGAAAAGGGCAAGAACCCGGCCACCCGTGCATTCCAGGGCCTGCGCATTCACGTCAACAACGAACTGGGCGATCTGGAAGCAGGCCTTGAAGCCGCGCTCGAATGCCTGGAAGTGGGCGGCCGTCTGGTCGTCATCAGCTTCCATTCGCTGGAAGACCGCATCGTCAAACTGTTCATGCGCAAGCTGGTGAAAGGCGAAGCCGACAACCTGCCGCGCAACCTGCCGGTTCGCCACGTTGCGTTCGAACCGAAAATCAAAGTCCATGGCAAAGCGCAGACGGCCTCCGACGCCGAGCTCAAGGCCAACCCACGTTCCCGTAGCGCCGTCATGCGCGTCGCGGAGAAGTTGCGGTGAGCAAGCTTTTCGCCAAACCACTGCCTGGCGGCAGCTTTTTCATGCTGCTGCTGTTTATCGGCGTGCTCGTGTCGGCCATCGGCGTTTCCTACAGCGCCCACTGGAACCGGCAGTTGCTCAACACTCTGTACAACGAACTCAGCGTGCGCGACAAGGCGCAGGCCGAGTGGGGGCGTTTGATTCTGGAACAGAGCACCTGGACCGCCCACAGCCGGATCGAAGTACTGGCTACCGAACAACTGAAGATGCACATCCCTGGCGCGGCTGACGTGAAGATGGTGGCGCCATGATGAAACTTGAAGGGGCACTCTTCCCGTGGCGCTTCCGTCTGGTCGTTGGTCTGCTGGGCATGATGGTGGCCGCGATCTGCTGGCGCATCATCGACCTGCAGGTGATCGACCGTGACTTCCTCAAGGGGCAGGGCGATGCACGTAGCGTTCGTCACATTCCGATCCCGGCGCATCGTGGTCTGATCACCGACCGCAATGGCGAGCCTCTGGCCGTGAGTACGCCGGTGACCACGTTGTGGGCCAACGCCAAGGAAATGCAGCTGGCCAAAGAAAAGTGGCCGGCACTCGCCGCTGCCCTGGGTCAGGACCCGAAAGCCCTGGCCGAGCGCCTCGAAGCCCAGGCGAACAAGGAATTCATTTATCTGGTGCGCGGACTGACCCCCGAGCAGGGCCAGGCTGTGCTCGACCTGAAAGTGCCGGGCGTCTACGGCATCGAAGAGTTCCGCCGGTTCTATCCGGCCGGTGAAGTCACTGCGCACATGGTCGGGTTCACCGACATCGACGACCACGGCCGTGAAGGTGTCGAACTGGCCTACGACGAGTGGCTGGCCGGCGTACCCGGCAAGCGGCAAGTCATCAAGGATCGGCGCGGACGGCTGATCAAGGATGTCCAGGTCACCAAGAACGCCAAGGCCGGCAAGCCCTTGGCGTTGTCCATTGACCTGCGTCTGCAATACCTGGCCAACCGCGAGCTGCGCAACGCGATCATCGAGAACGGCGCCAAGGCCGGCAGTCTGGTGATCATGGACGTGAAGACCGGCGAGATCCTCGCCATGGTCAACCAGCCGACCTACAACCCGAACAACCGTCGCAACCTGCAACCGGCGATGATGCGTAACCGCGCGATGATCGACGTGTTCGAACCGGGTTCGACCATGAAGGCGATCTCGATGAGCGCCGCGATCGAAACCGGCCGCTGGAAACCGAGCGACACCGTCGAGGTGTATCCGGGTTCCCTGCAGATCGGCAAGTACACCATCAAGGACGTATCGAAGACCGAAGGTCCGGTGCTTGACCTGACCGGCATTCTGATCAATTCCAGTAACGTTGGTATGAGTAAGGTCGCGTTCGACATTGGCGGCGAAACCATTTTCCGGCTCGCACAAAAGGTCGGTCTCGGTCAGGACACCGGCCTCGGCTTCCCGGGCGAACGTGTCGGCAACCTGCCGAACTACCGCGAGTGGCGTAAAGCTGAAACCGCAACGCTGTCCTACGGCTACGGTGTTTCGGTGACGGCGATCCAGCTGGTGCACGCGTTCTCGGCATTGGCCAACAACGGTCGTCTCGCACCGCTGACTCTGATCAAAACCGACAAGGCGCCGCAGACCACCCAGGTGCTGCCGGAAGCCGTGGCGAAAACCATGCAGGGCATGCTGCAGCAAGTAATCGAAGCACCACGTGGCGTGTTCCGTGCTCAAGTCCCGGCGTATCACGTGGCCGGGAAGTCGGGTACCGCCCGCAAGACCTCGGTGGGCACCAAGGGCTATGCCGAAAATTCCTATCGCTCGCTGTTCGCCGGTTTCGGCCCGATGAGCGATCCGCGTTATGCCATCGTCGTGGTGATCGATGAACCGACCAAGGCCGGCTACTTCGGTGGTCTGGTGTCGGCGCCGGTGTTCAGCCGTGTGATGTCCGGCACTCTGCGCCTGATGAACATCACCCCGGACAACCTGCCGAATACCCAGCAAGCCAATGCCACCCCGGCTGTTCCGCTGAAAGCCAATGGAGGGCGCGGCTGATGTCTCTTAGTCTGAACAAGATATTCCCCCACGCCGGCCACGATCTGTTGATCCGTGAACTGGCGCTCGACAGCCGCAACGTACGCGCAGGCGACCTGTTCCTCGCGGTGCCGGGCGGCAAGTTCGACGGTCGTGCGCACATTGCTGACGCACTCACCCGTGGCGCGGCCGCCGTGGCTTACGAAGTGGAAGGCGCCACCGTGTTGCCGATCACTGATGTGCCGCTGATTCCGGTCAAAGGTCTGGCAGCGCAGTTGTCGGATATCGCCGGACGTTTTTACGGTGAGCCAAGCCATCACCTGAACCTGGTGGGCGTCACCGGCACCAACGGCAAGACCAGCGTGACCCAGCTTGTTGCCCAGGCGCTGGACCTGCTCGGTCAGCACTGCGGCATCGTCGGCACCCTCGGTTCCGGTTTCCATGGCTCGCTGCAAAGCGGCCTGCACACCACGCCGAATCCGATTGCCGTGCAAGCGACCCTGGGCGACCTGAAAAAGGCCGGTGCCAAAGCCGTGGCCATGGAAGTTTCGTCTCACGGCCTGGATCAGGGCCGGGTCACCGCGCTGGCGTTCGACGTGGCGGTGATGACCAACCTTTCCCGCGATCACCTCGATTACCACGGCACCATGGAGGCCTATGCCGAAGCGAAAGCCAAGCTGTTCGCCTGGAATGACTTGAAGTGCCGCGTGGTCAATCTGGACGACGATTTCGGCCGGCAACTGGCCGCTGAAAAACGTGAGTCGCGCCTGATCACTTACAGCCTGCTCGACAGCAGTGCGTATCTATATGTCCGCGAAGCACAGTTCGACGACCATGGCGTGCGCGCCACGCTGGTGACGCCGCAGGGCGAACACCATCTGCGCAGCACGCTGCTCGGTCGTTTCAACCTGAGCAACGTACTGGCCGCGGTCGGCGCCTTGCTCGGCCTGGACTACGCCCTCGACGAAATCCTCAAGGTGCTGCCGAAACTCGAAGGCCCGGCCGGACGCATGCAACGTCTCGGTGGTGGCACCCAGCCGCTGGTGGTGGTCGATTACGCCCACACGCCCGATGCGCTGGAAAAAGTTCTGACGGCGTTGCGTCCGCACGTCAAAGGCCAACTGTTGTGCCTGTTCGGCTGTGGCGGTGACCGTGATCGCGGCAAGCGCCCGTTGATGGCCGAAGTGGTCGAGCGTCTGGCCGACCGCGTGCTGGTCACCGATGACAATCCGCGTACCGAAGATCCAGCGGTGATCTTCGACGACATCCGCGCCGGCTTCACGGCTGTGGATAACGTGACGTTCGTGGCCGGTCGTGGCCAGGCCATCGCGCAACTGATTGCCGGCGCCTCGGCGGATGACGTGATTGTCCTGGCCGGCAAAGGTCATGAGGACTATCAGGAAATCAACGGCGAGCGCCACGCATTCTCCGATCTGGTCGAGGCCGATCACGCCCTGACCGCTTGGGAGGTGGCCCATGCTTAAGGCCCTGAAACTCAGCGAACTGACCAACGCACTCGACGCGCGGTTGATCGGCGCGGACGCAAGCTTCGACGGCGTGAGCATCGACAGCCGCGCCATCAAGGCTGGCCAACTGTTTGTTGCATTGACCGGTCCGCGCTTCGACGGTCATGACTATCTGAACGAGGTCGCTGCCAAAGGCGCCGTTGCTGCATTGGTCGAGCGCGAAGTCGCCGACAGCACGCTGCCACAATTGCTGGTCAAGGACACCCGTCAGGCCCTCGGTCAACTGGGCGCATTGAACCGTGCCGCGTTCACCAGACCGGTTGCGGCCGTGACCGGCTCCAGCGGCAAGACCACGGTCAAGGAAATGCTCGCGATCATCCTGCGTACGCGCGGCTCGGTACATGCGACTCGTGGCAACTTGAACAACGACCTCGGCGTACCGCTGACCCTGCTCGAACTTGCCCCGGAGCACAGCGCGGCAGTGATCGAACTGGGCGCCTCGCGTCTGGGTGAAATCGCTTACACCGTCGGGCTGACCAAGCCGCACGTAGCGATCCTCAACAACGCCGGCACCGCTCACGTTGGCGAGTTCGGCGGGCCCGAGAAAATCGTCGAAGCCAAAGGCGAAATCATCGAAGGGCTGGCCGCCGATGGCATCGCCGTGCTGAATCTCGATGACAAGGCATTCGGTATCTGGAAGCTCCGCGCCGCCGGTCGCAAAGTGCTGACTTTCGCGCTGAGCAACACGCAAGCGGATTTCCACGCCAGCGATCTGACCACTGATGCCCGTGGCTGCCCGGCGTTCAACCTGCACAGTCCTGAAGGTGTGGAACGGGTTCAACTGAACCTGCTCGGCACCCATAACGTCGCCAATGCCCTGGCCGCTGCCGCTGCTGCTTACGCCCTGGGCGTGTCGCTGTTCGGCATCGCCACCGGGCTTGGCGCGGTACAACCGGTCAAGGGTCGCACCGTCGCGCAACTGGCGAAAAACGGCATGCGCGTGATCGATGACACTTACAACGCGAACCCCACCTCCATGTGCGCGGCCGTTGATATACTCGCCGGCTTTTCCGGCCGCACCGTCCTGGTGCTCGGGGATATCGGCGAGTTGGGCGACTGGGCGGAGCAGGGGCACCGCGACGTGGGCGAATACGCCCGGGGCAAGGTTTCCGCGCTTTACGCCGTCGGGCCGAACATGGTCCACGCCGTGAACGCATTCGGCAACGAGGCGCATCACTTCGGCACACAGGCCGAACTGATCCAGGCCCTCGGCGCCGAGCAGGATAAAAACACCACCATTTTGATCAAGGGTTCGCGCAGCGCAGCGATGGAAAACATCGTTGCGGCCCTGTGCGGGTCCAGTCTGGAGAAACATTAATGCTGCTGCTGCTAGCGGAGTATCTGCAACAGTTCTACAAAGGCTTCGCGGTCTTCCAGTACCTGACCCTGCGCGGGATTCTCGGTGTGCTGACCGCGCTGGTCTTGTCGCTGTGCTACGGCCCGTGGATGATCCGCACCCTGCAGAACCGTCAGATCGGCCAATCGGTTCGTAACGACGGCCCGCAATCGCACCTGTCCAAATCCGGTACGCCGACCATGGGTGGCGCACTGATTCTGTCGTCCATCGGCGTCAGTACCCTGCTGTGGGCCGACCTGAGCAATCGATACGTGTGGGTCGTGTTGCTGGTGACCCTGCTGTTCGGTGCCATTGGCTGGGTCGATGACTACCGCAAAGTGATCGAGAAGAACTCCCGTGGTCTGCCGAGTCGCTGGAAGTATTTCTGGCAGTCGGTGTTCGGTCTCGGCGCGGCGATCTTCCTTTATATGACTGCCGCCACGCCGGTGGAAACCACCCTGATCCTGCCGATGCTCAAGGACTACAGCATTCCGCTGGGCGCCGGTTTCATCGTGCTGACCTACTTCGTGATCGTCGGTTCGAGCAACGCGGTCAACCTGACCGACGGCCTCGACGGTCTGGCGATCATGCCGACAGTGATGGTCGGCGGTGGCCTGGGCATCTTCTGCTACCTGTCGGGTAACGTGAAATTCGCTGAATACCTGTTGATCCCGTACGTGCCGGGCGCGGGCGAGCTGATCGTGTTCTGCGGCGCGCTGATCGGTGCCGGTCTGGGCTTCCTGTGGTTCAACACCTACCCGGCGCAAGTCTTCATGGGCGACGTCGGTGCACTGGCGCTGGGCGCTGCTCTGGGCACCATCGCGGTGATCGTCCGTCAGGAAATCGTCCTGTTCATCATGGGCGGCGTGTTCGTGATGGAAACCCTGTCAGTCGTCATTCAGGTGGCTTCCTTTAAGCTGACCGGTCGTCGTGTGTTCCGCATGGCTCCGATACACCACCACTTTGAACTCAAGGGCTGGCCCGAGCCGCGCGTGATCGTCCGTTTCTGGATCATCACCGTGATTCTCGTGCTGATCGGCCTTGCCACCCTGAAGCTGAGGTAGAACGAGTGTCTCTGATCGCTTCTGACCACTTCCGCATCGTTGTCGGCCTCGGCAAGAGCGGCATGTCCCTGGTTCGCTTCCTGGCGAACCGGGGTGTGGCGTTTGCCGTGGCCGACACGCGGGAAAATCCACCGGAACTGGCCACGCTCCAGCGTGACTATCCGCACGTGGAAGTGCGTTGTGGCGAGCTGGACGTCGAGTTCCTGTGCCGTGCCGACGAGCTCTACGTGAGCCCCGGCCTGGCGCTGGCGACCCCGGCCCTGCAAGCCGCCGCGGCCCGTGGCGTGAAGTTGTCCGGCGACATCGAGCTGTTCGCGCGTAACGCGAAGGCGCCGATCGTGGCCATCAGCGGTTCCAACGCGAAAAGCACTGTCACCACCCTGGTTGGTGAAATGGCGGCAGCGGCCGGCAAGCGCGTGGCGGTGGGTGGCAACCTCGGTACGCCGGCGCTGGATCTGCTCAGCGATGACGTCGAGCTGTACGTGATGGAACTGTCGAGTTTTCAGCTGGAAACCACCGATCAGCTCAACGCCGAAGTGGCGACCGTGCTCAACATCAGCGAAGACCACATGGACCGCTACAGCGGCCTGCCGGCCTATCACCTGGCCAAGCACCGGATCTTCCGTGGCGCGAAACAGTTCGTGGTCAACCGTCAGGACGCCCTGACCCGGCCACTGATGGGCGAGGGCCAGCCATGCTGGACCTTCGGCCTCACCCAGCCGGATTTCAAGGCGTTCGGTCTGCGCGAAGAGAATGGCGAGAAATACCTGGCCTTCGAATTCCAGAACCTGATGCCGGTGCGTGAACTGAAGATTCGCGGCGCCCACAACCAGTCGAACGCCCTGGCGGCGCTGGCGCTCGGGCACGCAGTCGGCCTGCCGTTCGATGCGATGCTAGCGGCCCTGCGCAACTTCGCCGGCCTCGAACATCGCTGCCAGTGGGTGCGTGACCTGGACGGCGTCGGTTACTACAACGATTCCAAAGCCACCAACGTCGGCGCCGCCCTGGCCGCCATCGAAGGCCTGGGTGCGGACATCAGCGGCAAGGTCGTGCTGATCGCCGGCGGCGACGGCAAGGGTGCCGAATTCAAGGACCTGCGCGATCCGGCGGCTGCCCATTGCCGCGCCGTGATCCTGATGGGCCGTGACTCCGACAAAATCGGCCAGGCCATCGGTGATGCCGTGCCGCTGATCCGCGCCACCACGCTGATCGACGCCGTCGAGAAATGCCGCGCCGCCGCCCAGCCGGGTGACGTGGTGCTGCTGTCGCCGGCCTGCGCCAGTTTCGACATGTTCAAGAATTACGAAGACCGTGGTCACCAGTTCGTCCGCGCCGTGGAGGAACTGGCATGAGCCTGCGAAACATCATCAAGCCGTATCCGTCGCCGATCATCACCGGACGTGGGATCGACCTCGACTTCCCCATGCTCGCCGGTTGCCTGGCGCTGCTCGGCCTGGGGCTGATCATGATCGCCTCGGCCTCGACCGAGGTGGGTGCGGTGCAATCGGGCAGCGCTCTCTACTACATGACCCGTCACCTGATCTATGTGGTGCTGGGCCTGGGCGCGTGCATCGTCACCATGATGATTCCGATCGCCACCTGGCAGCGTCTGGGCTGGCTGATGCTGATCGGCGCATTCGGTCTGTTGGTGATGGTGATCATCCCGGGGATCGGCCGTGAGGTGAACGGTTCGATGCGCTGGATCGGCTTCAGCTTCTTCAACGTTCAGCCGTCCGAAATCGCCAAGGTGTTCGTGGTGATTTACCTCGCCGGTTATCTGGTGCGTCGCCAGAAGGAAGTGCGCGAGAGCTGGATGGGCTTCTTCAAGCCGTTCATCGTCCTGCTGCCGATGGCGGGCCTGCTGCTGATGGAACCGGACTTCGGTGCCACCGTCGTGATGATGGGGGCTGCAGCGGCGATGCTGTTCCTTGGCGGGGTCGGGCTGTTCCGGTTCTCGCTGATGGTGGTGCTGGCGGTGGCGGCGGTGGTGTTGCTGATCCAGATGCAACCCTACCGGATGGCGCGTCTGACCAACTTCGCCGACCCGTGGGCGGACCAGTTCGGTGCCGGTTATCAATTGTCCCAGGCCTTGATCGCCTTCGGTCGCGGCGAGTGGCTGGGCGTTGGTCTGGGCAACAGCGTGCAGAAGCAGTTCTACCTGCCGGAAGCCCACACTGACTTCGTGTTTTCGGTACTGGCTGAAGAGCTGGGCGCGGTGGGTTCGCTGTGCACCGTGGCGCTCTTCGTGTTCGTGTGTATTCGCGGCATGTACATCGGTCTGTGGGCCGAGAAAGCCAAACAGTTTTTTGCCGCTTATGTTGCCTACGGTCTGTCGTTCCTGTGGATCGGTCAGTTCCTGATCAACATCGGCGTGAACGTCGGCCTGCTGCCGACCAAGGGCCTGACCTTGCCGTTCCTCAGTTATGGCGGCAGTTCCCTGGTGATCTGCTGTGCCTGCCTTGGCCTGTTGCTGAGGATCGAGTGGGAAAGTCGGACCCACCTGGGCAGTGAAGAGATGGAATTCCATGAGAGCGACTTCGCCGAGGAGCCGAACCATGGGCGCTAACGTATTGATCATGGCCGGCGGTACCGGTGGCCACGTGTTCCCGGCGCTGTCCTGCGCCCGTGAATTTCAGGCGCGGGGTTACACCGTGCACTGGCTCGGCACGCCACGGGGGATCGAGAACGACCTGGTGCCGGCCGCCGGCCTCGAATTGCATCGCATCAACGCCACTGGCCTGCGTGGCAAGGGCAAGCTGTCGTTGCTCAAGGCACCGTTCATGTTGCTGAAATCGGTCTGGCAGGCGCGGGCGATCATTCGCCGCCTGCGTCCGGTGTGCGTGGTTGGTTTCGGTGGTTATGTGACCGGTCCTGGTGGCATTGCCGCCAAACTGGCCGGCGTGCCGGTAATCGTTCACGAGCAGAACGCTGTGGCTGGCACCGCCAATCGGTTGCTGGTGCCGTTCGCCGCCCGGGTGTGTGAAGCGTTCCCCGACACCTTTACCCTGTCGGACAGCCGCCGTACCACCGGCAACCCGGTACGCAGCGAGCTGTTCCTCGACACACCGCGTGCGGCCCTGGCCGGACGCAAGGCGCGTTTGCTGATCCTGGGCGGAAGCCTGGGGGCAGAACCGTTGAACAAGTTGCTGCCTGAAGCCCTGTCGCAAGTCGCTGTCGACCTGCGTCCGGAGGTGTTTCATCAGGCCGGCAAAAATCACGATGAAGTGACTGCAGAGCGCTACCGCGCTGTCGGCGTGGACGCGCAGGTGCAGCCCTTCATCAAGGACATGGCTCAGGCCTATGGCTGGGCTGATCTGGTGGTGTGCCGCGCAGGCGCATTGACCGTCAGCGAGCTGGCCGCCGCCGGTCTGCCGTCGATGCTGGTGCCCTTGCCCCACGCGATCGACGATCACCAGACCCGCAACGCCGATTATCTGGCCCGCGAAGGCGCTGCCTTCCTGATGCCGCAAAGAACGACTGGTGCCGCGGACCTTGCCGCGCGCCTGACAGAGGTCTTGATGCAACCGCAACGACTTGAAGAAATGGCCCGAGCGGCCCGCCGTCTGGCGAAACCCGAAGCCACCCGCAGCGTGGTCGATACCTGTCTGGAGGTGGCCCATGGTTGAGAATCAGAAAGCCATGCCGCAACCGGAAATGCGCCGCATCCGTCGCATCCACTTCGTCGGGATCGGCGGTGTGGGCATGTGCGGTATTGCTGAAGTGCTGCTGAACCTGGGTTACGCCGTGTCCGGTTCCGACCTGAAGGCTTCGCCGGTCACCGAGCGCCTGGAATCCTTCGGTGCGCAGATCTTCATCGGCCACCGTGCCGAGAACGCCGCTGCTGCCGATGTGCTGGTAGTGTCGAGCGCCGTCAACACATCCAACCCGGAAGTGGCGACCGCACTGGAACGCCGCATCCCGGTGGTACCGCGTGCCGAAATGCTTGCCGAACTGATGCGCTACCGCCACGGCATCGCCGTCGCCGGTACCCACGGCAAGACCACCACCACCAGCCTGATCGCTTCGGTGTTTGCGGCCGGTGGCCTGGATCCGACCTTCGTCATCGGTGGCCGTCTGAACGCCGCGGGCACCAATGCCCAGCTCGGCACCAGCCGTTACCTGATCGCCGAGGCCGATGAAAGCGACGCCAGTTTCCTGCACCTGCAGCCGCTGGTGGCTGTGGTGACCAACATCGACGCCGACCACATGGCGACCTACGACGGTGACTTCAACAAACTGAAGAAAACCTTCGTCGAGTTCCTGCACAACCTGCCGTTCTACGGTCTGGCGGTGATGTGCCTGGACGATCCGGTGGTGCGTGAAATCCTGCCGCAGGTGAAACGTCCGACCATGACCTACGGCTTCAGCGAAGACGCCGACGTGCGCGCCATCAATGTGCGCCAACAAGGCATGCAGACCTTCTTCACCGTGCTGCGCCCTGATCGCGAGCCGCTGGATGTGTCCGTGAACATGCCGGGCAACCACAACGTGCTCAATTCCCTGGCGACCATCTGCATCGCTACCGACGAAGGCGTCAGCGATGAAGCCATCGTCCAGGGCCTGTCCGGGTTCCAGGGTGTCGGCCGCCGCTTCCAGGTCTACGGCGAACTGCCGGTGGACGGCGGCAACGTGATGCTGGTCGACGACTACGGTCACCACCCGACCGAAGTCGCGGCCGTCATCAAGGCTGTACGCGGTGGCTGGCCTGAGCGCCGTCTGGTGATGGTCTACCAGCCGCACCGCTACAGCCGCACCCGCGACCTGTACGACGATTTCGTCAATGTACTGGCCGACGCCAACGTGCTGCTGCTGATGGAAGTCTATCCGGCCGGCGAAGAGCCGATCCCGGGTGCCGACAGCCGCAAGCTGTGCAACAGCATCCGTCAGCGCGGTCAACTGGACCCGATCTACATCGAGCGTGGTGTCGACCTGGCGCCGCTGGTCAAGCCGCTGCTGCGTGCCGGCGACATTCTGTTGTGCCAGGGCGCCGGTGACATCGGCGGTCTTGCACCGAAACTGTTGAAAAGCGAGTTGTTCGCCGGTGCCGTGGCCGCACCGGTCGAGGGGAAGTTGAAATGACTGCTGCCTACGCCAACCTGTTCTCCACCATTGCCCCGAAAGACTTCGGCCGTGTCGCCGTGCTGTTCGGTGGCCTGAGTGCCGAGCGTGAAGTTTCGCTGAAGTCCGGCAACGCCGTGCTCTCTGCGCTGCAAAGCGCCGGTGTGGACGCATTCGGGATCGATGTCGGCGCCGATATTCTGCAGCGTCTGTTGAGTGAAAAGATCGACCGCGCCTTCATCATTCTCCACGGTCGTGGCGGTGAAGACGGCAGCATGCAGGGCCTGCTCGAAGTGGCCGGTATTCCCTACACCGGCAGCGGCATCCTGGCTTCGGCGCTGGCGATGGACAAACTGCGTACCAAGCAGGTCTGGCACACCCTCGGTATTCCGACGCCGCGTCACGCCGTGCTGCGCAGCGAGGCCGATTGTATTTCGGCAGCGACGGAACTGGGCTTCCCTTTGATCGTCAAACCGGCGCATGAAGGTTCAAGTATCGGGATGGCCAAAGTGAGTTCTGCGTCCGAGTTGATCGACGCATGGAAAGCGGCCAGTACCTACGATTCGCAAGTGTTGGTCGAGCAATGGATCCACGGTCCCGAGTTCACCATCGCCACCCTGCGTGACCAGGTGTTGCCTCCTATCGCCCTGGGTACGCCGCACACGTTCTACGACTACGACGCCAAGTACATCGCCAACGATACCCAGTATCGGATTCCGTGCGGGCTCGATGCCGACAAGGAAAAAGAACTCATGGACCTCACGGCGCAAGCCTGCGAGGCGCTGGGTATCGCCGGTTGGGGCAGGGCGGACGTGATGCAGGACGCCGACGGAAAATTCTGGTTCCTGGAAGTCAACACGGCTCCCGGCATGACCGATCACAGCCTGGTACCGATGGCGGCGAAAGCGGCCGGTCTGGATTTCCAGCAGCTGGTTCTGGCCATTCTGGCCGCCAGTGTCGATGCCGATGGCCATAAAGAGGCGCGAGGTTAAGACCATGCAAGGCGCACAGCTCAGACATCAGCCACCCGCTCCCGGCCGCAAGCCGGTGCCGCGGGGTGCCAGCCGAATGGTGGCCAAAGAGCCGATGTCCGCGCGCCTGCCGAAAGCCAATTTCGGGTTCCTCAAAGGCCTGTTCTGGCCGGTGCTGCTGGTGGCGCTCGGTTTCGGCACTTACGAAGGCGCGCAGCGTTTGCTGCCGTATGCCGACCGGCCGATCACCAAAATCGCCGTGCAGGGTGATCTGAGCTACATCAGCCAGCAGGCGGTGCAGCAGCGAATCGCCCCCTACGTGGCGTCGAGCTTCTTCACCATCGACCTGGCCAGCATGCGCTCGGAGCTGGAACAGATGCCCTGGATCGCTCACGCCGAAGTCCGTCGGGTGTGGCCGGATCAGGTGGTGATCCGCCTCGAAGAGCAACTGCCCGTGGCCCGTTGGGGTGACGAGTCGCTGCTCAACAACCAGGGCCAGGCGTTCACGCCCAAGGAACTGGCGAATTACGAACACCTGCCACAGCTGTTCGGCCCACAGCGGGCCCAGCAGCAAGTGATGCAGCAATACCAGGTGCTGAGTCAGATGCTCAGGCCGTTGGGCTTCTCGATCGCGCGCCTGGAACTGCGCGAGCGTGGCAGCTGGTTCCTGACCACCGGTGCCGGCAGTTCCGGCCCCGGCATCGAGTTGCTGCTGGGACGCGGCAACCTGGTGGAAAAGATGCGCCGCTTCATTGCCATCTACGACAAGACGCTTAAAGACCAGATTACGAACATTGCGCGCATCGATCTGCGCTATGCCAACGGCCTCGCTGTTGGCTGGCGGGAACCAGTAGCGCCGACGACAGCCCAACCCGCTGTCGCAAAGAATTAAGAAGAGGCAGGACCCATGGCAAACGTGCAAAGCGGCAAAATGATCGTCGGTCTCGATATCGGCACCTCCAAGGTGGTGGCGCTGGTCGGCGAGGTTGCGGACGACGGCTCGCTGGAAATCGTCGGGATCGGCACTCATCCGTCCCGCGGCCTGAAGAAAGGCGTGGTGGTGAACATCGAGTCCACCGTGCAATCGATCCAGCGCGCGATCGAGGAAGCCCAACTGATGGCGGGTTGCCGCATTCACTCGGCGTTCGTCGGCGTGGCGGGCAATCACATCCGCAGCCTGAACTCCCACGGCATCGTGGCGATCCGCGACCGCGAAGTCAGCTCCGCTGACCTGGAGCGCGTACTCGACGCTGCCCAGGCAGTGGCGATCCCGGCTGACCAGCGTGTGCTGCATACCTTGCCGCAGGACTACGTGATCGATAACCAGGAAGGCGTGCGCGAGCCGCTGGGCATGTCCGGCGTGCGTCTGGAAGCCAAGGTTCACGTGGTGACCTGTGCCGTCAACGCTGCGCAGAACATTGAAAAATGCGTGCGTCGCTGCGGTCTGGAAATCGACGACATCATTCTCGAGCAACTGGCTTCGGCCTACTCGGTCCTGACCGACGACGAAAAAGAACTGGGCGTGTGCCTGGTCGACATCGGCGGCGGCACTACCGACATCGCGATCTTCACCGAAGGCGCCATCCGCCACACGGCCGTGATCCCGATTGCCGGCGATCAGGTGACCAACGACATCGCCATGGCGTTGCGCACCCCGACCCAGTACGCCGAAGAGATCAAGATCCGTTACGCCTGCGCTCTGGCCAAACTGGCCGGTGCCGGCGAAACCATCAAGGTGCCGAGCGTCGGCGACCGTCCGCCGCGCGAACTGTCCCGTCAGGCCCTGGCTGAAGTGGTCGAGCCGCGTTACGACGAGCTGTTCACCCTGATCCAGGCCGAGCTGCGTCGCAGCGGCTATGAAGACCTGATCCCGGCCGGCATCGTGCTGACCGGCGGTACCTCGAAAATGGAAGGCGCCACCGAACTGGCCGAGGAAATCTTCCACATGCCGGTACGCCTCGGTGTACCGCACGGCGTGAAGGGCCTGGATGACGTGGTGCGCAACCCGATTTATTCCACTGGCGTTGGCTTGTTGATGTACGGCCTGCAGAAGCAGTCCGACGGGATCTCGTTCTCGGGCATCGGCAGCCGCGACAGCTACAGCAACGAGGAGCCGCAGGCGCCGTTGCTGGACCGTTTGAAGAAGTGGGTTCAAGGCAACTTCTAAAGCTTTACCGCAGCACCGCAACAAACAGCAGTAGGCGAAAAAACTAGAGAATGTAAGGAGAGGGAAAATGTTCGAACTCGTAGACAACATCCCCGCAAGCCCGGTAATCAAAGTTATCGGTGTTGGCGGTGGCGGCGGCAACGCTGTCAACCACATGGTCAAGAGCAACATCGAAGGCGTCGAGTTCATCTGCGCCAACACCGATGCTCAAGCGCTGAAAAACATCGGCGCGCGCACCATTCTGCAACTGGGCACCGGCGTAACCAAAGGCCTGGGTGCCGGCGCCAACCCGGAAGTCGGCCGTCAGGCTGCGCTGGAAGATCGTGAGCGCATCGCTGAAGTGCTGGCGGGCACCAACATGGTGTTCATCACCACCGGCATGGGCGGCGGTACCGGTACCGGTGCGGCGCCGATCATCGCCGAAGTGGCCAAGGAAATGGGCATCCTGACCGTTGCGGTCGTGACCCGTCCGTTCCCGTTCGAAGGCCGCAAGCGTATGCAGATCGCCGACGAAGGCATCCGCATGCTTTCGGAAAGCGTCGACTCGCTGATCACCATTCCGAACGAAAAACTGCTGACCATCCTCGGCAAAGACGCCAGCCTGCTGTCGGCTTTCGCCAAGGCTGACGATGTACTGGCCGGTGCCGTTCGCGGTATCTCCGACATCATCAAGCGTCCGGGCATGATCAACGTCGACTTCGCCGACGTACGCACCGTGATGAGCGAAATGGGCATGGCGATGATGGGCACTGGCTGCGCCAGCGGTCCGAACCGTGCACGTGAAGCCACCGAAGCGGCCATCCGCAACCCGCTGCTGGAAGACGTGAACCTGCAAGGCGCACGCGGCATCCTGGTGAACATCACTGCCGGTCCTGACCTGTCCCTGGGTGAGTACTCCGACGTGGGTTCGATCATCGAAGCCTTCGCTTCCGAGCACGCGATGGTCAAGGTCGGTACCGTTATCGATCCGGACATGCGTGACGAGTTGCACGTGACTGTGGTTGCCACGGGTCTGGGCGCGAAAATCGAGAAGCCTGTGAAGGTCATCGACAACACCGTTCACACCACCATGGCTTCCGCTCCGGTGCAACAACAGGCCCCTGCGCGTCAGGAACAACCTGCTGTGAACTACCGTGACCTGGACCGTCCGACCGTCATGCGCAACCAGGCTCAGGCCGGTGCTGCGACTGCCGCGAAGATGAATCCGCAAGATGACCTGGACTACCTGGACATCCCGGCTTTCCTGCGTCGTCAGGCTGATTGATGGAATGTATCAGGGCTATGAAGGTGATTGGTGTTCAGCAAAGGCTCGGTCTGCTATTATCGCCAGCCTTTGTTGATACCAGTTCGCAATTTGCGCTGAAGCGGCCCAAGCCATGATTAAACAACGCACACTGAAAAATATTATCCGTGCCACAGGTGTAGGCCTGCACTCCGGGGAGAAGGTCTACCTGACCCTCAAGCCTGCGCCTGTCGACACTGGCATTGTGTTTTGTCGCGCTGACCTCGACCCTGTGGTGCAGATTCCTGCCCGCGCGGAAAACGTCGGTGAAACCACTATGTCGACGACGCTGATCAATGGCGACGTCAAAGTGGACACGGTAGAGCACTTGCTCTCGGCCATGGCTGGCCTGGGCATCGATAACGCCTACGTCGAGCTCTCCGCGTCCGAAGTCCCGATCATGGACGGTAGCGCAGGACCTTTCGTATTCCTGATTCAATCGGCAGGCCTGGAAGAACAGGACGCCGCCAAGAAATTCATCCGCATCCTGCGTGAAGTGACAGTGGAAGACGGCGACAAGCGCGCCACTTTCGTCCCTTTCGACGGATTCAAGGTGAGCTTCGAGATCGATTTCGATCACCCGGTATTCCGGAACCGCACCCAAAGTGCAAGCGTGGATTTTTCCAGCACTTCGTTCGTAAAAGAAGTCAGCCGCGCCCGTACTTTCGGTTTCATGAGTGACATCGAGTACCTGCGCAAGCACAATCTCGCACTCGGCGGCAGCGTTGAAAACGCAATCGTGGTCGATGCCGATGGCGTACTGAACGAAGACGGCCTTCGCTACGAAGACGAATTCGTGAAGCACAAGATCCTCGATGCAATTGGCGACCTGTACCTGCTGGGCAACAGCCTGATTGGTGAGTTCAAGGGCTTCAAGTCCGGCCACGCACTGAACAACCAGCTTCTGCGCAAACTGATTGAGCAGAAAGACGCCTGGGAAGTCGTGACGTTCGAAGACGCCAGCACTGCACCGATCTCTTACATGCGCCCGGTTGCGGCAGTGTAAGTAAAAAACCTCTCTAGTTTTTTGAAGGCCACCTTTGGGTGGCCTTTTTTTTTGCCTGTGTTCAGGACGCCAGCACCACCCGGTTCCGGCCTCCTTCCTTGGCCTGATACAGCGCCCGGTCCGCCGCGAACAACAGTTGTTCCAGACTGATTTCACTCGCTACCGTCCAGGTGCTGATACCGATGCTCACTGTCATCGGCATTTCATCGCCCTCCATACGCGGTAATTGCTCAACGCCAGCCCGCACATGCTCGGCAATCTGTCGCGCGCCTGCGCTATCGGTCTCTGCCAGGATCACCGAGAACTCTTCACCGCCGTAGCGCGCCACCAGATCCGTCGGGCGTCGCACATTCGCGGTAATGACCTTGGCCAGTTCACGAAGGGCCTGATCCCCGGCCTGATGGCCATGCCGGTCGTTGAATGCCTTGAAGTGATCGGCGTCGATCATCAGCAGTGACAAGGATTTGCCCGAGCGCTGCGCACGAAACCATTCGTGACGCAACGACTGGTCGAGCATGCGCCGGTTGGCGACCCCCGTCAGAGCATCGGTGGCCGCCAGTTGGGCCAGCTCATGTTCGGCGCGCTGGCGCAGACGCAGTTCTCTGACCAGCAGCCAGGTCAGCCACAGCAGTCCGAGGCAGAGCACACCGGTGGCGCCACTGATCAGAATTGCCGTGCGCTTCCACGCCCCGAACACTTCCTCACTCGATAGCGCCACGATCACTGTCAGCGGCAGGTTGCCGACCTGGGAGTAGGTGTACAGCCGTTGCTGATGATCCATGCTCGAAATGCTATTGAAACTGCCATTGCCGCTGCGATCGCGCAGAATCCTCACAACATTGGGACGGGCGGCGAAGCTCTTGCCGATCGAATCACTTTGCAGATAAGGCTTCTGGGCCAGCAGGATGCCGTCGTTGTTGATGATGTTCAGGGTGCTGTCGACGCCGATGTCGAGGCTGTTGAACAACTGGTCGAAATAATCGAGCTTCATTGACGCCACCGCTACGCCGAGGAATTCGCCGGTGTCCGAAGAGATACGTCGGCTGAAACTGATACGCCACTGGTTGGCGTCGTCGCAGTCGCAACGCGGCTTGAACGGGCGGCTGATGAACATGCCGGCGTCGCGGTTGAAGGCGTGGGCGAGGAAGTAGTCGCGGTCGGCGAAGTTGCCCGGCAGCGGTTCGATCCGCGAAGAGTCGGCGATGACCTCGCCATGCTTGTCGAGAAGCAGGATGTCACCCTTGAAGCGCGCGGTAGTGGAGCGGTCGAACAGCGCCAGGTGGCGGATCTGCGGCGACACGTTTTTCAGGTCGTCGCGCTGGGCGGCGGCGATCAATCCTTGCAGGGTCAGGTCGTACAGTTCGACGGTGCGCAGCACATCGGCGTCGATCAGTTGGGCGATGGTGGTGGCGCTGCGAGTCGCCGATTCCTGGGCGTTGGCGCGCTCGCGAATCAGCAGAAAGGTGACGATGCACACAATCGCGATGACGCTCAGCAAACTGCCGAAGATCAGCAGCAGCTCCGGACGTCCGGTCTTGCCCGTAGCGGGTGGGGTGCGGCTCGCGATCATGGTTGGGTTATCGGTTGAAGAGTCTTATAAGCGTAGTTGTACAAACGTCGCTGCCGCACACGCAAGAAAAAGGCCAGCGCATAAGGCTGGCCTCTCTACTGTAGCGCCGATCTTAGAAGACGTTGATCGGGTAGTCGATGATCACTCGGTATTCATCGGTGTCAGTGTCCAGCGCGCCGTAACCGTTGCTGCCGCGGTTGGTGGCCCATTGCAGGCGCACGGCGAGGTCTTTGGCCTGGCCGCTCTGCACCACGTATTTGAGGTCGATGTCGCGTTCCCAGTGCTTGGCGTTGCGGCCTTCAGCGCTGTACCACGAGGCGTAGCCCTTGCTGTCCGGATCGACCTTGGTCAGGTCCAGCGTACCGCGCGAGTAGGACACCGCCGAAGTCAGGCCCGGCAAGCCGACACCTGCGAAGTCGTAGGCGTACTTGAGTTTCCACGAGCGCTCGTTCGGGCCGTTGAAGTCGGAGTATTGCTGGGAGTTGTCGAGGTAGATGCTGTCGCCCTGGCTGATGTAGTCGAATGGCGTGTTGCCGTTGACCCGCTGGTACGCGGCGGTGACGCTGTGGCTGCCGATGCCGACGGTGAAATGCAGGCTGTAGGTGTTGTTGTCGATGTTGCCCAGCAGCGCCTCGCCGGTGTCCTGGGTGTGATAGAAGTGCAGGCCCGGGTTGAGGGTCACCCGATCGTTCAGCGCCCAGGTGTAGTCGAGGTCGTAGTAGTACTGGTCCCAGATGTCCTTCAGCTCGGCGGCATACAGGTTGCTGGTCAGGCCTTCGACGCCGCTCCAGGACACGCCGGCCCAGTTCAGGTGCTGGCTTTTATCGCCCTCGGCGAGGGTGCCGTACGAGGTGCCGATGCGTTTGTGGCCGCTCTGGTTGTACGGCTTGGTGAAGCTCGCCTGGCCACCTTCGATCATCCAGCCGTCGAAGCTGTGGTTGGTCAGGCTGACACCGCGAAAAGTCTGCGCCAGCATGCGGCTTTCACCGCCGGCGATCACCGGGTTGGTGAGGAACAGGTCGCCGGCCTTCAGTTCGGTATCGAATGCACGCATTTTCAACGTACCGCCCGCGGTGGAGAACGAGCCCGGCGCTTTGCCGTTGCCATCGCTGACCGGCAGGATGCTGGAGTTGTCCGTACCGCCACCACCGTCGAGTTTCAGCCCGAGCATGGCGTGGGCATCGATGCCGAAGCCGACCGTGCCTTCGGTGTAACCGGACTGGAATTTGCCGAGGAAACCCTGGCCCCACTCGATGTTGTCGTCCGCTTTCTGTAGGCGGTTGCGATTCATGTAGTAGTTGCGGGCGTTGAGGTTGAGGCTCGAGCCTTCGACAAAACCTTCCTTATCGGCTTCAGCGGCGTGGGCGGCAGGAGCAATCGTTGCGGCGATTGCAATGAACAGCGGGGTAAAGCGGACTG
This sequence comes from Pseudomonas sp. 58(2021), assembly GCF_017491585.1. NCBI lineage: Bacteria > Pseudomonadati > Pseudomonadota > Gammaproteobacteria > Pseudomonadales > Pseudomonadaceae > Pseudomonas > Pseudomonas sp. 58(2021). The sequence goes on along the minus strand of NZ_JAFGYZ010000037.1, from coordinate 7,459 downwards.
GGTAACGCACTTGCGGTAAAGCTCCTTGGGTCAACTGGCACTTCAATGTCTTGAGGTGCGGGGTGTTTCTAATGGTAAGAGACGCACCGGACCGCTTTCACACCACAACGAAAAAAGGCCACTGAAAATCAGTGGCCTGGAAAGACGACGGTTGAACGGGAAGAGCCAAACAACCGCGTCGAGGGAAACGTTTAACGTTGCGCGACTCAGCTGTCTTTCTCGGCTGCCTGAGTCCGGGAAGTTGCGGCCTGAGGGGCTTGCGTGGCGTCTTGAGCCTTGGCCATCACTTCTGCCTGATACTGTTCGAATGCCAGGGCGCGAGCGGCATTGTGCGCTACGAACGACTGCGATTCTTCAGCCATCGCCATCGGCGACAGGATCAATGAGGACAAAACGAAAGCGCTGGCAATACCCATACTGTTCGACATCTTGAAAACCTTCTTGCTTGGCAAGTGCTGTTTGGTGCGGGCAAAGATAAGGTTGCCGGGCGTCGGGAAACAGCGTGATTTTCATAAATGACTGTTACAGCAAAAGCAAAAGTCACCCCCTCATCGGAACGCCGCCCGCCCAACCCTCTCCCCCAGGGGGGCGAGGGGGAAAGGGAGCCGATTGGGGACTTTTCAGAATCTGAGTTCGACTGGATTTTTCAGGTCGGCGTAACTCGAAAGAACAACTCGGTCAGTCCCCTCTCCCTCGGGGCGGTCCGACGTTTCGGGTGGGTTAGGCTGAGGGGGCTTTTCAGACCGGCAAATGAATCCCGAAAGTGTTCATCCCGCGATCACTGCGCACAAACACATCCCCACCATGCATCAGCGCAATCGCCTTGACGATCGCCAGCCCTAGCCCATGGTTATTACCGCTGTTACTGCGCGAAGCGTCGACCCGGTAAAAGCGCTCGAACAGGCGCGGCAAATGCTCGCTGGCAATCGGCGCACCGGGGTTGGCCACGCCGATGCTGACCTGATGTTCCTCGACCGCGATCTGCACTTCGATCACCTGTCCCGGCGCGGTGTGTTGCACCGCGTTACTCAGCAGATTGATCAACGCCCGGCGCAGATGGGCGATCTCGATCTGCACCTGTGCGTCGCCACTCACATGGACCTGAACCTGTGCATCTTCGAGGATGAAGTCGAGGTATTCGAGGGTAGTCGCCACTTCATCGGCCAGGGAGGTCGAGGTCAGCTTGGTGGCCTTGCTGCCCTGATCGGCGCTGGCCAGAAACAGCATGTCATTGATGATCGAGCGCAGGCGTTCCAGCTCTTCGAGGTTGGATTGCAGCACTTCGAAATAATGCTCGGCGGAGCGCCCGCGAGTGAGGGCGACCTGGGTCTGGCCGATCAGATTGGTCAGCGGCGAGCGCAGCTCATGGGCCACGTCGGCGTTGAAGGATTCCAGTCGTGAATAGGCCTGTTCGACCCGCTCCAGCGTCGAGTTGAACGAGTCGACGAACTGCTCCAGTTCCGGTGGCAACGGCGACAGACGCAGACGCCCGGCCCGCAACGGCGGCGCCAGACGCTGGGCTTCGTGGGACAGTTTGATCAGCGGTTTGAGGCCGATTCGTGCCACCCAGTAACCCAATGCCGAGGCCAGCAGCACGCCGATCACCGCCAGACTCACCAGCGCGATCAGCAACTGATGCTGGGTCTGGTGAACGGTCTCGGTATCGATGCCGATCATGAAGCGCAGCGGCGGGCGCTGATCCCTGGCCGGCAGTTCGGTGAGCAGCACTTTCAGCGGATAGGGATGGCCGGGCAGTTGCAGGTCGTGCATGCCGGGCGCTCCTTGGGCAAAGGTGCGGATCAAGGCATCCGGTTCGCCGAACTCGTAGCCCGGATCGCCGCTGACTACCCAGAAACGAATGCGTTTGTCTTCTTCGCCGAGCAGCTTGAGTTTGGCGTTGATCTTCACCCAATGCTCGGGGGTGCCATAGCGGTTGAGCGCCGATTCGAGCACGCTGTAACGCGCATCGAGTTCCGCTTCCGGCAGCAGACCCAGGCCTTTGTCCACTTGTTGATACAGCGCGCCGCCAATCAACAGGAACACCAGCAGCGCCACCAGCGTGAACATTCCGCTCAGGCGCAGGGCAATGGAGTTACTGGACACCACGGCTCTCCAGCACATAACCCATGCCCCGGATGGTGTGCAGCAGCTTTTCGTCGAACGGCCCGTCGAGCTTGGCGCGCAGACGTTTGATCGCGACTTCGACGACGTTGGCGTCGCTGTCGAAATTGATGTCCCAGACCATTTCCGCAATCGCGGTTTTCGAGAGGATTTCGCCCTGACGCCGGGCCAGTACGCTGAGCAGCGAAAACTCCTTGGCGGTCAGGTCCAGGCGCGTGCCGGCGCGGGTGGCCTTGCGGCTGATCAGATCGATCCACAGGTCGGCGATGCTCACCTGCACCGGCTCGTGGCCGCCGCTGCGGCGGGTCAGCGCTTGCAGGCGCGCCACCAGTTCAAGGAAGGAAAACGGTTTGCCGAGGTAATCGTCGGCGCCGTCACGCAAACCCCGGATCCGGTCTTCGACCCGCTCGCGGGCGGTGAGCATGATCACCGGCGTCTGCTTGCGCGCACGCAGCGCGCGCAGTACGCCAAAGCCGTCGAGGCCCGGCAGCATCACGTCGAGGACGATCACCGCGTAGTCGCTTTCCAGCGCCAGATGCAGGCCCTCGACGCCGTCGCGGGCCAGATCCACGGTGTAACCCTGTTCCGTCAGGCCGCGGTGCAGATAGTCCGCGGTTTTCTCTTCGTCTTCGATAATCAGAACGCGCATGACCCGCCTCAGTCTGTCGTTGCCAGCGCCGCGACGGGCGCCGGTTTGGGCTTGTGGAACAGCCGCTCAAGCCACAAGTATATGACCGGCGTGGTGAACAGCGTCAGCATCTGGCTGACCAGCAGGCCACCCACCACCGCGATCCCCAATGGCTGGCGCAGTTCGGCGCCGGTGCCGTAACCGAGCATCAGCGGCAGGGCGCCGAGCAGGGCGGCGAGGGTGGTCATGATGATCGGCCTGAACCGCGTGATACACGCTTCGAAAATCGCATCCTGCGGCGACAGCCCGCGATGGCGCTGCGCTTCCAGGGCGAAGTCGATCATCAGGATGCCGTTTTTCTTGACGATACCGATCAGCAGCACCAGCCCGATCAGCGCCATGATCGAAAAGTCCTGGCCGCAGATCCACAGCATGATCACCGCGCCCAGACCCGCTGCCGGCAAGGTCGAGATGATCGTCAGCGGATGGACGAAGCTTTCATAGAGCACACCAAGGATGATGTACACCGCTACCAGCGCCGCGAGAATCAACCACGGCTGACTTTTCAGCGAACTCTGGAACGCCTGGGCCGCACCCTGGAAGTTGCCGCTGATGGCGGTCGGCATGCCGATCTCGGCCTTGGCCTGATTGAGCAAAATCACCGCATCGCCCAACGCAACGCCGGGCGCAAGGTTGAAGGACAGGTTGGCGGCCGGGAACATGCCGTCGTGAGCAATCGACAGTGGGCCGATGGTCGGCGCGTCGAATCGGGCCAGCGCCGACAGTGGCACCATTTCTCCGCTCAGCGGTGAGCGCAGGTAGAAATAGTTGAGGCTTTCGGCCTTGCCGCGCTGTTTGGTGTCCAGTTCCAGGATCACGTTGTACTGGTTGACCTGGGTCTGGAACTCGTTGATCTGCCGCTGGCCGAAGGCGTCGTACAGCGCCTCGTCGACATCACTCGCCGTCAGGCCGAAACGCGCGGCGGCGCTGCGGTCGATGCTGATGTGGGTGATGCTGCCGCCCAGTTGCAGGTCGTTGGAAATGTCACGGAACGCCGGGATGCTGCGCAGCTTCTCGGTGAGTTTCTGGGTCCAGGTGGCGAGGGTCGGCCCGTCGTTGCTCTTGAGCACATATTGATACTGCGCACGGCTCGGGCCGGAGCTGAGGTTGATGTCCTGGCCGGCGCGCAGGTAAAGCACGATGCCGGGGACTTTCATCAGTTGCGGACGAATGCGGTCGATGAACTGGCTGGCCGAAACATCGCGGTCACCGCGTTTTTTCAGGGCGATCCAGAAGCGACCGTTGGCGATGGTCTGGTTGCTGCCGGACACGCCCACCGAGTGGGAAAACGCCTGGACAGCCGGGTCGGCGGCGACGATTTCGGCCATCGCCAGGTGTTTTTTCACCATGTCGCTGTAGGAGATATCGGCGGCGGCTTCGGTGGTGCCGAGGACGAAACCGGTGTCCTGCACCGGGAAGAAACCCTTGGGGATAAACACGTAGCCGCCAATCGCCAGCGCAACAGAGATACCGAACACGCCGATCATCAGTTTCTGGTGGGCGAGGGCGCGGCGCAGGCCGTTTTCGTACCAGCCGAGCAGCCGTTCGCTGAAGCCCGGTTTGTCATGGGCGTGATGCACCGGTTTACGCATGAACAGCGCGGCAAGCGTCGGCGCGAGGGTCAGCGACACCACCACGGAAATCATGATGGTCGAGGTGGCCGTCAGGGCGAACTCCTTGAACAGACGCCCGACCACACCGCCCATGAACAGCAGCGGAATGAACGCTGCCACCAGCGAGAAACTGATCGACACCACGGTGAAACCGATCTCGCCGGCGCCCTTGATCGCGGCGTCACGCATGCTGTCGCCGGCCTCCAGATGGCGGTGAATGTTTTCCACGACCACGATGGCATCGTCGACCACGAAGCCCACCGCCACCACGATGGCAACAAGTGTCAGGTTGTTCAGGCTGAAACCGAGCAAATACATCAGTGCGAAGCTGGCGGTCAGCGACACGCCGAGCACCGCCGAGACAATCATCGTCGCCGACAACTGGCGCAGGAACAGCGCCATCACCGCCACCACCAGCAGGATCGCGATCAGCAAAGTGATTTCCACTTCGTGCAGCGAGGCGCGGATGGTCTGGGTGCGATCGATCAGGGTTTTGACTTGCACCGAGGCCGGCAGCATGGCTTCGAGGCCGGGCAGGGCGGCTTGAATGCGGTCCACGGTCTCGACAATGTTGGCCCCCGGCTGGCGGGAGATCACCAGGTTCACTCCCGGTTGATCGCCGGCCCAGGCTTGCACGTAGGCATCTTCCGAACCGTTGACGACTTTGGCGACATCCTTGAGGTGAACCGGGGCGCCATCCTTGTAGGAAACGATGAGCTGGCTGTATTCCTCGGGGTGGAACAACTGGTCGTTGGTCGACAGCGTGGAAATGCTCGAGTCGCCGTACAACGCACCCTTGGCGAGGTTGAGGCTGGTCTGCTGGATCGCCACACGAATGTCGGCGAGGGTCAGGCCGATGGCCGCCAGTTTGTCCGCCGAAGCTTGAACACGGATTGCCGGACGTTGCTGACCGGTGATGTTGATCTGGCCTACGCCGTCGATCTGACTGATCTGACGGGCGAGCAGGGTTTCCACCAGGTCGCTGAGTTCGGTGCCGGGCATTTGCGTGGAGCTGACGCTGAGGATCAGCACCGGGCTGTCGGCCGGGTTGACCTTCTTCCAGGTCGGCAGGGTCGGCATGTCTTTCGGCAGTTTGCCGGCGGCGGTGTTGATCGCGGCCTGCACTTCCTGGGCGGCGGTGTCGATGCTCTTGTCGAGGGTGAATTGCAGGGTCAGCAGGCTGGAGCCCAGCGCACTGCTGGAGGTCATCTGGGTCATGCCGGGGATGGCGCTGAATTGCACCTCCAGCGGCGTGGCCACGGACGAAGCCATGGTGTCGGGGCTGGCGCCGGGCAGTTGGGCGGAGACCTGGATCGTCGGAAATTCCGCTTCCGGCAGCGGGGCAATCGGCAAGCGCGGGAAGGCAATCACCCCGACCAGCACCAGCGCGATGGTCAGCAGAATCGTCGCCACCGGGTGATCGATGCACCAGGTCGAAACGCCTTTGTGCTGCTTCATGGCTTGGGCTCCGCTTGCACCACCTGCGGCGGTTCGCTCATGACCTGCACGGTCGAACCGGGCTTGAGCCGCGACTGGCCATCGCTGACCAATACGTCGCCAGGCTTCACGCCCTTGATGATGTCCTGGCCGCTGCCTTGATAAACCATCTGCACCTGCACCGCTTCAACCTTGTCGCCGTTGACCCGGTACACGAAGTGTTGATCGAGGCCCCGCTGTACGACGGTGGGCGGGACCACCAGCGCATTTTTATCCAGTGCCGTCTGAATCTTTACCGTTACCAGCAGGCCCGGCCAGAGTTTCTGGTTGGGGTTGTCGAATTCGGCCTTGGCGCGGATGGTGCCGGTGTTGGCGTTGATCTGGTTGTCGATCAGGGTCAGGTGACCTTCGCCGAGCAGGTTGCCGGTTTCGCCGTCGGTGTCGGCGCCGATGTAAGCCTTGACCTGTGCGCGCTGCGGATCGCTGATCAGGCCTTGCAGGGTCGGCAGCATTTGTTGGGGCAGGGAAAACTCGACGGCGATCGGGTCGATCTGGGTCACGGTGAACAGACCCTGGGTGTCGGTCATGCGCAGGAAGTTGCCTTCGTCGACTGTGCGAATCCCGACGCGGCCGGTGACCGGGGAGCGAATCTGGGTGTAGGAAAGTTGTACCTGGGCTGCGTCAATCGAGGCCTGATTGCCCTGGGCGGTGGCCTTGAGCTGGTTGACCAGTGCCTGTTGCTGGTCGTAGGTCTGCTTGGACACGCCGTCGTCGACGCTGAGCAGTTTGTAGCGCTTGAGGTTGACCAGCGCCACTTGCAGTTGCGCCTGGCTTTCGCCCAGTTGCGCCCGGGCCTGGTCGAGGCTGGCGCGGATCGAGCGGTCGTCGATGGTGGCGAGCAGGTCGCCCTGTTTCACCAGTTGGCCCTCTTTGACGAAGAGCTTGGTGAGGATGCCGTCGATCTGCGGGCGCACCACCACGCTGTGCAGCGAGAGCACCGAGCCGATGCCGCTGGTGTAGCGGGGGACGTCTTTTTCGCTGACAGCGACGACCCGTACCGGGATGGCGCTGGGGGCCGCGAGTTTGGCCGGGGCGGGTTTGTATGCGTACCACAGACCGGCGGCTGCGAGGGCGATCAGCAGGGTGGCGAGCAGGGCCTTTTTCTTCTGGATTTGCATGCTTGTGGGGCGCCAGGGGGACGGGGTTTGGGCAGGTTTTGTCTTTATAAACTTGTTTGGGGGTCAGGAGGGTGACGGCTGGCTGACGGCGCTGTCAGTTTCGGCTTTTGACTTGGCGGCCTTTGGGCCGACCATGCTGGTTTTGGGTTGTGTGTATATCCGTTTTTTCGGGTGTTGCGGCTGGCGGTTTCGCCCTTACGGCGAGTCCCTTTTGGCAAACGCCCGGAATGCCGGCCCAGCCAAAAGGAACCAAAAGGTCTGGGCCCCTGCGTTCGGCGCCTCGCTGTGGCTCGGCGTTCCTTCGTTCCGGGATTCATCCGGGGGCATCGCCTACGGTTTGCTTCGCTGCACCTCCTCTCGATGCATGCGGCTTCGCCGCACGGTCGCTGCGCTCCCACCCCCGGATAAATCCCTCCACTCAG
>NZ_JAFGYZ010000036.1:0-45391 GCF_017491585.1 Pseudomonas sp. 58(2021) | reverse complement strand
CCCCGAAACCGACCCAACCTCCCCATACACCTCCGCCCACTCCAGAAAACTCCACGAAGCCGCCGAACGCGCCCTCGATCATTACCTCTGCCCCGGCGCCCACATCATGGGCAGCGTCAACGAACCCGCCCCGATGTACCTCGCCAACCCGGCCTACAACACCGAATCCCTGCTCGCGAACGCCTGCGAGTCCCTGGGCTCCGCCAGCGAAATGCTCAACAACTTCGCCGCCGCCCTCGACCCCGCCCACCGCAAGACCGCCCTGGGCATCGCACAGATCCTCATGCTAGGTGAACTGGCCGTAAATCAGGCCTTGGATCACGTCGAGTTGAACGATGAATAGCTCGGTACAGAAACCAAGTCCCTTCGAATCAGAACATAGTCGACTTACCTTGGAGGCGATGGACGATGTGGAGGCTGATCGGGTGATTGACCATCAAGCAGTGCTGGATTGGGCCGAATCTCTGATCTGTCCGGAGAAAACGTTAGATAGTCCCCAATAGCTTGAGAGACATCAGAAACAAAAAAGAACGCGATCCGAGAACAAGGTCGCGTTCTTCACTTTCAATCCGGAGCCACCATGGATCCCCTAATATCCACAATCGTTTCAGACTTCGAAAGCGAAGAGCAGGCCGCCAGCTACGACCGGTGGTTCCGTGCCGAAGTCCAAGCGTCAATCGATGACCCGCGTCCAAGTATTCCGCATGAGCAAGTGATGGCTGAAATACAGGTATTGATGGAAGAGGCGCAACGCAGGTACGAGGCACTTGAGGCGTCGAACAAGGACTGCACCGCAGCACCAGATTGATCGTTCCCACGCTCTGCGTGGGAATGCAGCCCCGGGCGCTCCGCGTCAAATTCGCGAGCTGGAACGCGGTGCGTCCCTTGAGGCATTTCCCGAGTCGGTTCGACGTGGGAACGATCAACGACTCAAGCACCAGCGAAAAAAGCGCCCCCAAAAGGGAGCGCATTTTTTTGCTTCAGTGGGGTTATTCATTCTGTGACCGAGCGCCACATCACGGATATTCCTGACGTGCGTGCACAACGCCCAGAATATTTATCCGGCCCACCGCTTGGTAAATGAGCAGGTAGTTGGGATGTACGACCATCTCACGAGTGCCGGGAGTTCGCCCCACTCGATAGAGGTGTGGATGTTTGGTAAGGGTAACCGTGGCGGCTTCGATAGCGTTTGAAAGCTTGTTAGCCGCTTTGAAGTTACGGTCACTGATGTAGTCAAGAATGTGCAGGAGTTCAGCCCGAGCTTCGGGCTGCCACTCAACCTGCATCGTATTTTTTACGCTTTGCTTCCATCAGGGCATGCATTTCGGCCATCACCTGATCATTAGGAATGCTCGGACGTGGGTCATTCATGGAAGCTTGTATTTTGGCGATCAACCAACGGTCATAACTCGCAGCCTGTTCTTCAGGACCAAGATCCGAAACAACCGGGCACAGTGGGTCGATCAAAGACGGGTCGATCATGGAACCTCCGGGTTGGGTGCCGGGAAGTCTATTCGGTAACGGTATCGCTGTCGTCGCTGTCTGGATGAATTGCATGTAGGCCAAGCTCCATGGGGATCAAGTTGTCCCGACAAATCCTAGAGCCTGCACTTCCGACGGCCAACCGCCAGAATTCGTCAGAAAACTCCTCGATTTTCTGAAAACGTTCCGTTTTCCGTAGGACGCCATTCAAGCGTCAGCGCAAAAAACCGCGACCCTCAACAGGTCGCGGTTTTCCAACACCCAACACTTACTGCTGCAAAACCGTCGCCTGGTTAGCCGACCCGAACTGCTGAATATTCGCGGTCTGCGTCATCCCGCTCTGATCCACATTGGCAATGTTCCCGGTGCCGCCCTGGGTCACGTACGCCACGTTCATGGTGTCAGCCTGTTTCACGGTGATCATGTTGTCGCTGCCATACAGCTGCGCGGTGTAGGCCTGGTTGCCGGTACCGGATTGATCGAATTCGGCACTGTTGCCGGAGCCGTTCGATGAGCCTTGAACCAGGTTGGTGGTGCCGCGTTGATCGGAGATCAGGATGTTGTCGCTGCCGTTCTGGTCGAAGTACAGCTCGTTGTAGGAATCAGCCTGGCTGACCGTGGTCTTGTTGCCGGTTCCGGTCTGATTGGTGGTCATGATGTGGCCGACGCCGTCCTGGGTGAAGCTGGCGATGTTGCCGTTACCCGCCTGGGTGACGGTGGCGCGCTGGTTGCTGCCGAACTGGCCGCCGTGTTGCGGGCCTTTCCAGTTGCTGGCGTAGACCTTGTTGTCGTTGCCCACGGAGGTGGCGTTGAGCGTGTGACCGTCGCCGCTCTGGTAGGTGAAGTGCACGTTGCCGTTGCCGACTTGATAGAGCGCCAGGGTCGAGTTGACCGACTCGAATTGATCGGCGTAGATGGCGTTGGTGTTGCCGACCTGGGTGATGGCGGCGGTGTTGTTTTCGCCGAAGCTCTGGTCGACCACGGTTTCGTTGCTGTCGCCGTACTGGTTGACGGTGGCCTGGCTGGCCAGTTGCGAGTCTTGCCAGATTTCGCTGCCGTTGAGGTTGCCGAACTGGTTGATGGTGATGTTGCCGCCGGTGCCGTTGCGCTGGTCGGCGTAGCCGTAGTTGTTTTCGCCGGCCTGGTTGATGCCGATCTGGCCGCCGTTGTGGGTGACCTGTTCGGCGGTGCCGTAGTTGGCGGTGCCGTATTGGGTGATCACCGAGCTGTTGCCGCTGCCTTCATACAATTGCTCGATGTTGGCTTCGTTGCTGTCGCCGTACTGGAAGGTTTTGCCTTCGCTGCCGTTCTGCGAGTCCTGGTAGACGAACGAGAAGTTGCCGGTGCCTTGCTGCTGTTGCAGGGCTGTGTTGGGGGCGCCGAAACCCAGCGACTGGCTGGCGTGGGTGGTGTTGAAGGCGCCGACCTGTTGCTGGGTGATGGTGCCGTTGTCTTCATAGAGTTGCTCAGCGTAACCGGCGTTGTAGTCACCGACCGCGTCCTGGGTGATGACGCTGCTGGCGGTGTCTTGCACGGCGGCGGCGTCGTTGCCCTGGCCCAGTTGGGTCTGGGTGGCGCTGCTGAACGGGGCCTGGGTCTGCTTGACGTTGGCGATGTTGGCGGTGCCGAGCTGGCTCTGGGTGGAAAGGCTGTCGTCGGCCATGGCCTGGGCACTGATCATGACCAGGATGGCGGCGGTGAGGGGCGTCAGTTTGAACATGATGAACTCTCCGATGATTGCAGTGCTTAGCGGTATTGCCTGACCGAAACGCTCATGCCGTTGCCCGACTGGGTCACGGCGCTTTGCAGCCCCGTGCCGGCCTGCTCGATGCTGGCGTCGTTGTTGTTGCCGTTTTGCGAAATCTGCGCACGGTTGTGGCTGCCGGTTTGCGTGATGGACGCGGCGTTGCCGGAGCCGTTTTGCGTGATCAAGGCCATCAGGTCGCTGCCTTGTTGCAGGATGTACGCCTCCTGATTGCTGCCCGACTGCACGATCTTGCCCAGCAGCGACTGACCGTTTTGCGAGAGCAGGGCGAGGTTGACCTGGCCGTTCTGGTCGATCAGGGCTTGCTGGCCCACCGGGGGCGGCAGTTCGCCGAGATCGGCGCTGTTGGGCGCCAGGTCATCGTTGTCCATCAGGTCGTCGGCGCGCACGTCCGCACTGACGCACAGGGCGAGCAGGCAAAGCAGGGCGGCGGTCGGCGTGTTCATGGCGTGATCCTGTCTGGGGTCAAGCGTCGAGCGTTGCCCCGCCAGCCCGAAAGCAGGCGGGGCGCAGCCTTACAGCGTGGTCACCGACACCGTGCGCACGGTGCCCTGGGACGAACGGATGGTGGCGGTCGGGTTAGCCGACGGCACGACCAGCGTGTTGTTCAGCGTCAGCCGCCAGCGTCCGGTCACCGGTACCGTGGTTGTACCCAGCGTTACCAGCCCGGTCGGGGTGGTGACCTGCACGGTGATGGTGTTGCCGGTGGTCACCGACGAGGTACCGGTGAAGTCCCAGTTGAAGCGTCCACCTGCCCGCGCCTGCACCGTTGAAGCGGTAACGGTGAAAGTCTCCGCCGCAGGCCGTGGCGACACTTGCACCGTGACGGTCGCCGGCGTCGACTGGGCGCCGAAGCTGTCCCGGGCGATGTAGGTGAAAGTCGTGGTGAAGGCCGTGGTCACGGTGGCCGGTGGGGTGTAGGTGATCACCGTGCCGTCGGTGCTGACCGTGCCGCGTCCTGCCGGCGGTTGGGTCAGGCTGGCGACGCCCAGCGGTGTGTTGCCTTCCGGATCGGTGTCGTTGGCCAGGACGTTGATCGGGATCGCGACACCGAGGGTGGCGACGCTGTCGGCGACGGCGGTCGGTGGTCGGTTGGGCGCGACGGTAACCGTCACGGTCGCCGGGTTGGCCGAGGCCAGACCTTTGCTGTCTTGCGCCTTGTAGGTGAAGGTTGTGGTCAACGGTGTCGTCACCACGGCTGGCGGGGTGTAGACCACCGACGTGGTGCCGTTCAGGGCTACGGTGCCTTGGCCGGCGGCCGGTTGAGTCAACGCGGTGATGGTCAGCGGCACGTTGTTGTCCGGGTCGCTGTCGTTGGTCAACAGGCTGAGGGTGATGGGTACGCCGAAGCTGGTACTGCCGGTGTCGGCGACGGACAGTGGCGCCTGGTTTTCACCGGTGTCCGGTGCTGCACCGACCACCACAACCGGCTCGGTGTCGCTGCCGCCGGCGGCGGATTTGACCGTGACGGTGGCAGGTGGCTGGGTCAGGTCGGCGACGGTGATTTTTTGCAGCGTGCCGGTTTTCGACAAACGTCCGTAGCCTTGGGCAACCATGTCCGGCACCGCGACTTCATCGGTCGACGTGGCCTCGATCAGCAGGCTGTGATTGGCCCAGCTGTAGCGGGCGGTCTGGATTTTCACCACGTCGGTGAGCTTGGCCGAGACGGCCGTCGGACGGGTCGTGCCGGCCGGGTTGGTCGCGGTCACGACCACCACCGACGGCAGGGTGCCGGTGCCCAGGCGCTGGCCGAAGAACAGCCCGTTGTTGTCACCCAGCAGACTGGTCTGGCACGGCGTCGGCGGTGGGCCGGGCAGTAACGCCAGGGTTTCGCGGAAGCACAGGGTCGTGCTGCTGTCAGCCTTGGCGAACACCTCGGCGCGCACACCGGCCGAAGTCCGGCGATAGGTGGCGCGGTCGATGGCGACGTGGGTCTGCTGACGGTTGTCGAGGACCTTGCCGGCGACGGTGAACAGGTTGGTCTGAATCGAGCCAACACCCGACGGACCGTCGATCCGCAGGAAGTTGGTGTTGAACGGGCTGCCGGTCACCGCTTCGGTGAGGTTCGGGTCGCCGACGAAGGTTTCGACGTTGCCGGTGTCCGGGTTCACTTCGGTGTACGGGCCGTTGATGCTGCGCAGGAACGGGCCGATGGCGCCGTTGAGCGCACCGCTGAAGTCGCCTGGCGCGCCGATGCCGATGTCTTTGGTGATGTTGATCGCCCGCCTGCCCGGCGTGGTGACGTTGACGGTTTCAACGCCATACGGGTGGGTGATGGTGTAGGTGCCGGCCACGGGTACGTTCACCCGAATACGGATCCGCGCGAAGCTTTGCTGATCGCCATCCACCGGATTTCCCGAAGCGAACGCCGCTTCGATCCCGGCCACATAGGCATCCACGCCGAAACCGGCGCCGTTGTTCGCGATGTTGGTTTCCGCCAGGAACCAGAACGCTTCCGGCGGCCAGTTGTCGGGGAACACCATGGGCAAGGTGTCGTCGAACACGCCCGGTTCCGGCAGCAGGGTGCACATGTACGCCGGCGGGGTGCTGACCGGCACCCGCGAACTGGCGGCGCGGGACTGGCAGAGTTCCATCGACAGTTGATTGTTGTCCTGGTACCACATCGGGAATTTCCCGGTGGCGAAGGTGTAGGGGCCGGGATCGACGGCGGCCAGTTGCGCGAACGCACTGCCGGTCAGCGAGATTGTCAGCCCGAGCGCGTTGAGCGCGAAGCGTGGCCACTTGTTCATGATGCCTCCTGATGCGGATCTGGGCATGTGAGCGTTCATTGCACGATGACCACTTCTTCGGTATCGCTGCCGCCGTTGGACGACGTCACTCGAACCCTGGCCGGTGGAATCGGCGTGATCCCGGTGGCCAGGGTTTTCACCGCGCCATCACCGCCCAGCGCACCGATGGTGGCGCCGGTGCCGGAGGTGGCGGTGAGCACCGGTGGCGAGGTTTCGTCACTGGTCGAGGCCACCACAGTCAATTGCCCGGAAGTGAGGCTGTACTCGGCGCGCTGGATCACCACCAGGTCGGTCAGGTTCATGGGCAGGGTCGTCGGCGAGCTGGTGGCGATCGCCAAGTGGTTGTCGGCGGTCACTTGCAGCACGGTCGGCAAGGTCGGGTTGACCGCTGATTGCGCATACCAACTGCCGGTGCTGTCGGCTTCTGTCATGTTCACCACGGGCGTGCTGCTGGTGATCGCGGCGGTGCCCGGCGCGGGCGGCGCCTGGACGAACACGTCTTGCTGGGCCACCGGCGCACTGTCGCCCGGTTTGCGCGAGTAAGTGCTGCGCTGAGGAATCAGCGGAGTCGGCCGCACGACTGTCGACAACTTGCCGGACACGGCGAAGGTCGTGCTGCGCAGGTCTATGCCACCGGGGCCTTCGATGCGCACGAAGTTGGTGTTGAACGGGCTGCCGGTCACGGCTTCGTTGAGGTTCGGGTCGCCGACAAACTGCTCGGCCGCGCCGGTCACCGGATTGGTCTCGGTGTACGGCCCGTTGACGCTGCGCAGGAACGGACCGATGTCACCCTTGAGCGCGCCGTCGTAGGTTTTCGGGGTGCCGATGCCGATGTCGCGGGTCATGTTGATGGCGCGGCGACCGGGGGCGTCGACGTTGAACACATCGACGCCGTACGGGTGGGTGATGACGTAGGTGCCGGCGGTGGGCACATCAACCCGGATGCGGATCCGCGCGAAGCTGATCTGGTCGCCTTCCAGCGGATCGCCGCCACCGAACGCGGCTTCAACGGCGCTGACGTAAGTCAGATTGATGCCGCGAGCCGCATCGACGATGGAGGTATCGCCGGTGAACCAGAAGGCTTCATCGGGGAAGTTGGTGGGGAATACGAGCGGTTGTGTGTCATCGAACACGCCGGGGGTCGGCAGCAGCGAGCACATGTAGGACGGGGCGCCCGGCGTGCTCGGCACGCGGGAACTGAGTGCTTTGGACAGGCACAGATCCAGGGTGCGCCCGTGGCTGTCCTGATACCAGCTGGCGAAACCGCCATTGGCCGGCGTGTAGGGGCCGGGGTCGACGGCGAACAGAGCGGCCTGGGCAATGCCCTGGGCCAAAGCGCTCACGACCAGGACGGTCGCGGTTTTGGACAGTAAAGGGTGCATGAGTTAATCCCTCTATCGAAGTGCCTGCCCCTTGGGGGTGGGTCAGTTGCAGAGGGGCGTTTCAACTTCCATACCAACGGCTGCGCAACTGGCGCGAGAGGCCCGTGGGGCAAGGGTTTTCGAGTGAGGAGGGGGCTTTTTCGCGGCGCGGACATCGGGCGACAGTCCCCAGCATTGGGGGGAGGTGGGGATCAATCGACAGCGCCGATTGACGGAGGGGGATCGCAGGACCGTTCACCCCCCGCATCCGGGCAATCACCCAACCGTGGGCTATAACCCTATAGGGACGTATCGGGAAGTCGCCGCCATGAACATGCAGTCAAAATCACTACCGGTCCAGGAGAGCAGCCTGCGGCTGAACTCGCGCAAGCAGCCGTTCAATCTGTTGCGCTGGTTTTCATTGGTCAGCATGGCAGTGATCGGCACCGTAGCGGTGGCGCTCGGAGCGGTGTCGACACGGTTCGTGATCGAAGAAAGTGTGCAGCGCGATGCCTTGCTGACCGCGCAGTTCATACAGGCCATCGCGTCGGCGGAAGTGCGCCACGTCTCGATCCCCAATATCCGCACCATGGGAGAGTTGCTCGACCCTCGTCAGGATAACGACTTTCCCGATGTCGACCCGGAGGCCCGGGCCAATGCACGAGGCGAATTTCTCGATCACATCGAACATTTGCCGGACGTGATCCTCGCCAACATTTATGCGCCGGACCGTACCGTGATCTGGTCGACCAATCCCGCGCTGGTCAACACCCGCATTCACGCCGACGAAGACCTCGACCGGGCCTTCGATGAAAAGATCCCGGTATCGGCCAGCTATCACGACGTCGACAAGGCGCGTGAAGAACAAAAGTTCGTGGTGCCGCCGGAATACATCTTCATCGAAAACTACATCCCGCTGTTCGACGCCGAGGGCAAGAACGTCACGGCGATGGTCGAGATCTATAAAGAGCCCAAAGACCTGATTGCGCGCATGGAGCGCGGCCTGACGCTGATCTGGCTGGCCACCGCACTGGGCGGCGGGCTGATTTACCTGGGGCTGTACTGGATCGTGCGACGGGCGGCGATTTTGCTGACGGCCCAGCAAAAACAACTGATCGCCAATGAAACCTTTGTCGCGCTGGGTGAGATGTCTTCGGCGGTGGCCCACAGTCTGCGCAACCCGCTGGCGACCATCCGCTCCAGCGCCGAGCTGGCCCTGGAGTTCGACGCCGGCCCGGCGCAGAAAAACATCAAGGACATCATCGGTCAGGTCGACCGCATGTCGAAGTGGGTGCGCGAACTGCTGCAATCGCTGCGACCGCTCAACGATGAGCCGGAACCGGTGAATCTGGTGGCGGCGCTGCACGAGAGTCTGGTCGCGTTTGAACAGCAGATCGCAAAAAACGCGGTGCACGTGGTGTTTCATCCGCAACAAACGCCGATGGTGCTGAGCCAACCGGTGCAACTGACGCAAATCCTCAACAGCCTGCTGGCCAACGCACTGGAGGCCATGGACAAGGGCGGCACGCTGACCATCACCCTCGAACCGAGCGACAGCCGTGGCGTGAGCGTCATGCTCAGCGACACCGGCAAAGGCATGAACGAGGAACAGCGCAGCATGGCGTTCCGGCCGTTTTTCACCACCAAGCAGGGTGGGCTCGGTGTGGGGCTGGTGCTGGTCAAACGGATCATGGAACGCTTCGGCGGCGGTGTGTCCCTGGACAGTCGCGAAGGCGAGGGCACCACCGTTCGTCTTGCGTTTCAACTCATCCAGTAATGGGGGTGAACTTCCCCCAGGAGCGGGTGTCAGGCCCCGGTCACCGGGGAGTGGGGAATGCAACAGCGTCTGTAACAGCTTGTTTCAACGGGGATTAATACTTTGGCGAGGTAATTGCAAAACACCATCACCCCTTCCTTAAATGAGGCGGCTGGTGATGGACAGAGCAATGCGTGACCCCCAAAAGCTGTTTCTTTTGACGCCACTGAGCGTCTTTCTGATGTTGACCCTCGGCCAGATGGCCGGGGTTCGAGCGAGCCCGATCGACGACGAGAATCAGCCGGAAGCGTCCGACCCGTCGGCGTATTACGACGAGCCCGCAGACCGTGCCGGTGCGCTCAACGCCATCCTGACGATGCCCGAGGCCAACGAATACTCCTTCGATCTGCCCAACGGGGTCACAGGCACGCGCAATACGACGCGCACGGAAAACATTCTGCCGCCCACCGTCCAGACCAGTTTCAATTACCCCACCAACGGCAAGCCGAGCCCGCTGTATGGTGCTCAGCCGTTCACTCAGCAACTGGTGCTGTTCGAAGAGTTCGGCCCGGAAAAACTCGACCCGACCACCCCGGCCGCGCCGTTGGGCTTTCCGCCAGCCGCCATCGGCCCGGCGCCGGCCCAGGACCCGAACAGCGTCGCCCGCAGTGCGCCACCCGGCACCGCGCTGGACGCATTCCTGCGTCAACCGGGGCTCACGCCATTCCCGAGTCAGTTTGCCAACGTGGTTGACCGCAACCCGTGGCAGGCGCAGATCGAACTGTTCCTCAACCGGCATATCGGCTCGTCCGCCGAAGGCCGGCCACCGGGAAAAGGCTGGGCTCACCAGCGCTGGAACGAGTTTTACCCACAAGTCGCCTACAAGACCGTGCAGACCGGCGCGCGTCTGAACGGTGGCCTGCGTGACAGTCGGCAGATGCACGGTTATGCCGTTGGCGAATTCGGCCCCGGTGGTCTGTACCACAACGTCGCTGGCGTGCCGGCGACGGATGGCACGGCCAAGGGTGTCGACCCACGGTTCCACCCGGCGATGCCGGTGCAGGACCACAATTCGGTGTGGACCTTCGACGGCACGCTGCCGCCGAAACTGCTGATGGTGCGCTACGGCCAACCGGTGATGATGCGTCACTACAATGGCTTGCCGATCGATCCATCGGCCAACCGTGGCTTCGGCCTGCACACCATCACCACCCACGAGCACAACGGCCATGCGCCGGCGGAAAGCGACGGCTATGCCAACGCGTTTTTCTTCCCCGGCCAGTACTACGACTATCGCTGGCCCATCCAGCTCGCCGGTTACGACAGCATCAACACCAAGGCTGAAGATCCACGTGCAGCGTTCCCGTGCGCGCCGGGGGAAACCCTCTGGGTCAACGACATGCAACCTGCGAAAAAGACCTGCGACCACGGCACCATCAAGATCCGTGGCGACTGGCGCGAAACCATGAGCACCCACTGGTTCCACGACCACATGCTCGATTTCACCGCGCAGAATGTCTACAAGGGCAACGCGGCGATGATGAACTACTACAGCGCCCTGGACCGCGGCAACGAATCGGTGAACGACGGCGTCAACCTGCGTTTCCCCAGCGGCAGCGCCTTGCCGTGGGGCAACCGCGACTATGACGTCAACCTGGTGTTCGCCGACAAGGCCTGGGATCAGCAGGGCCAGTTGTGGTTCAACCCGTTCAACACCGACGGCTTTATCGGCGATCAGGTGCTGGTCAACTGGCAATGGAAACCGAGCCTCGACGTGCGGGCCCGCAGTTATCGCTTCCGGCTCCTCAATGGTTCGGTGTCGCGCTACTTCAAACTCGCGCTGGTGCGTGAAGTCAAAGGCACCAGTGGTGAGTTCCAGGGACCGAGAAACTCCGGTGTGTCCTACAGCCGCGTGCCGTTCCACATGATCGCCAACGACGGCAACATCATGGAACACAGCGTGCCGTTCGACGGTTCGATGGATCTGGATGCCGACGGCGACAAACAGAACCACAACGCGATTCTGCCGACCCAGGGCATCGCCGAGCGGTTCGACATCATCGTCAACTTCGCGAAAAACGGCATCAAGCCGGGCGACAAGCTGTTCTTCGTCAACCTGCAGGCCCAGGACGACGGCAAGGGCCCGAAAGAAGTGATCCCGCTGGCCGACGTGCTGTCGGAGAAATACCTGGCGGTCATCAAGCAGACCAGCAAAGGCCCGCAATGGGACCGGGGCGACCCGGTGGTGGGCAAGGTCCTGCAACTGAACGTCAAGGCCTATACCGGCCAGGATCTGTCGATGAACCCGGCCGCCTACGAGCCTGCCAAACCGGGCAAGGCCGAAGGCATGGTGATGATTCCGCTGAAGATCCACCGCGACAACGCTGCCGACAAGGCGCTGCTCGCCAAGGCGCTGCACCGGACCTTCACCTTCGGTCGCGCCGACGGCACCGATGAAGCGCCGTGGACGATCAAGACCGATAGCGGTTTCGGCTTCCACATGGACCCACGCCGTTTGAATGCCTCGACCAAACTGGCCAGCGGCCCGACCGACGCCGGGGTCAGCGGCATCGGCACCCTGGAGGTGTGGAACATCAAGGCCGGCGGCACGGGCTGGAGTCATCCGGTGCACGTGCACTTCGAGGAGGGGATCATCCTCAGCCGTGGCGGCAAGGCCCCGCCTGAATGGGAAAAATGGGCACGCAAGGACGTTTACCGGATCGGTTCGGAAGCCGACGGGCTGGACAACGTCGAGATGGCGATCAACTTCCGCGAGTTTGCCGGGACCTACATGGAGCACTGCCACAACACCCAGCATGAGGACAACTCGATGCTGCTGCGTTGGGACCTTGAGAAACCCGGGCAACTGCAGTTGATGCCGACACCGCTGCCGAGTTGGGATGGCGTGCGCTACGTCAACTCCGCCGCGCTGCCAACCTTCCGCACCGGCGACGGCTTCGGCCCGCAAGTGACCGTGAAACCATGAAAAGGGAGGGAGCCGACATGAAACAGCCAACGCCGCGCTCCCGCGCCCTGGGCATGCACTTGATGCTGGTGCTGGTCACCTGCCTGCTTGGCAGTCAGGTGCTCATCGCCCATCAGGCGCAGCCCGAAGGCGCCAGTGAATCCGCCACCCCGTGGGGTGGCGACTATTTCCCCAACACCCTGCTAACCGATCAGGACGGTCGGCAGGTGCGGTTTTTCGACGACCTGATCAAAGACAAGGTGGTGGTGATCAACTTCATCTTCACCTCCTGCAGCGACTCCTGCCCACTGGAAACCGCACGCCTGCGCCAGGTGCAGAAACTGCTGGGGGATCGGGTGGGGCAGGACATCTTTTTCTACTCGATCAGCATCGATCCGCTGAGCGACACCCCCGAAGTGCTCAAGGCCTATGCGCAACGCTTCAAGGTCGGACCCGGCTGGAAATTCCTCACCGGCGAATTCGAAGACATCACCGACCTGCGCAAGAAACTCGGGCTGTTCATCGAGGGCGTCGACAACGGCCGCACCAAGGATCACAACCTGAGCCTGATCGTCGGCAACCAGAGCACCGGGCGCTGGATGAAGGCGTCGCCGTTCGAGAACCCGTGGATTCTCGCCGATCAACTGGCCAACACCTTGCAGAACTGGAAGCAGCCGAGCGTCGAGCAAAGCTACGCCAATGCGCCGGAAATCCGCCCGCCGAGCAACGGCGAAGAACTGTTCCGCACCCGTTGTGCTTCGTGCCACAGCCTCGGCCCGCAGGACGGCGAGGGCATCGGTATGCGCAACATCGGCCCGGATCTGATCGGCGTGACCCGCCAGCGTGACCCGGCCTGGCTCAACCGCTGGATCCGTGAGCCGGATCGGGTACTGGCGGAAAAAGACCCGATTGCGCTGCAACTGTTCGAACGATATGAGCGGATCCCGATGCCCAACCTTCGTCTGGACGAGCTGTCGGCGCAGTCGATCATCGACTTTTTGCGCGATGAAACCGAGCGCCGGCAACCGACCACGCAGCCCTTGGCTGACGGGGCGTTGACGCCAATAAGTCCGGCCGCGAACAGCGAAACGGTGAGCCGAATGCGCTAGCGGCTAAATAGCATCATTGAGTCCTGTATCACGGTCATTGCCACCTACACTCAGTCGTGAGGTGGCTGTAACCGGTTCGATACAAAACGCCAGGACACCCCCATGCAACGACTGGAAGAACAAAAAACACCTGCACCGAATGTCGCGGTAGCAGCCATCAAGAGTTGGGGCGGGCAGTTCAACCTGCTGCGCTGGTTCTCGCTGGCGAGTTTTTTCATCATCGCGGCGGTGGCGCTGGGCCTGGGCTATGTCTCCACGCGGTTCGTGGTCACCGAAAGCGTGGAGCGCGATGCGTTGCTCACGGCGCAATTCGTCCAGGCCATCGGTGACGCGGAAATGCGTCACGCCGGCATCACACCGCTGCGCACCATGGGTGAAATGCTTGACCCGCGCCAGGACGAAAACTTCCCCGACGTCGATCCGCTGGCCCATGGCGCGGCGCGGGCCGAGTTTCTCGATCACGTCCAACACATGCCGGATGTGCTGCTGGCGACGGTCTATGCCCTGGATCGCACGGTGATCTGGTCGACCAACCCGGAACTGATCGGGGTGAAATTCGAGGATGATGACGAACTGGACGAATCGTTCGAAATGAAAGTCCCGGTGTCCTCCAGCTACCACAAGATCGACGACGAGAAGCCCGAACAGAAACTGTCGCGCGAACCCAAGTACCTGTTCATCGAGAATTACATCCCGATGTTCAACACCGACAAAAGCAAAGTCGTCGCCATGGTCGAGATCTACAAGGAACCGGAGGATCTGGTAGATCGCATCGATCGCGGGTTTGCCTCGATCTGGGCGGCGACGATCCTCGGCGGGGCGGCGATTTACCTGGGGCTGTTCTGGATCGTGCGACGCGCCTCGACACTGCTGCAAAGCCAGCAGCAGCAACTGATCAGCAACGAAACCTTTGTCGCACTGGGGGAGATGTCATCGGCGGTGGCTCACAGCCTGCGTAATCCGCTGGCAACCATTCGTTCCAGTGCCGAACTGGCCCAGGAAGTGGCCAGCCAGAACGCCCAGCGCAATATCGGCGACATCATCAGTCAGGTGGATCGCATGTCGCGCTGGGTCCGAGAGTTGCTTGTTTCGCTGCGGCCGATGAGTGACGACGGCGAAGCGCTGGATCTGCAGGCCGCCGTGGAAGACTCGCTCGGCGCGTTCGACGCGCTGATCCGGCGCAATGGCGTCGAAGTGCGACTCAACCTGAGGGACTGCCCGCCGGTCCTCAGCCACAAAGTGCTGCTGACGCAGATCCTCAATAGTCTGTTTGCCAACGCTCTGGAAGCGATGCCCAAGTGCGGCGTGCTGAGTGTCGACATCGAAGCCCCTCACGCCGGCCAGGTGTGTATGACCGTGGGTGACACCGGCAAAGGCATGAACGCACAGCAGCAACAACTGGTGTTCAAACCGTTTTTCACCACCAAGCAGGGCGGCCTCGGGGTTGGCCTGGCACTGGTCAAAAGAATCATGGAGCGTTTTCAGGGTTCGGTCGTGCTGACCAGCCGCGAGCAGGAGGGAACCCGCGTCAGTCTCAACTTTAAAGTGGCATCGGGAGGGGAATATGGAACACAGCATTCTGCTGGTCGAGGATGACGAACTGTTGGCCGACAATATTCAGACCTACCTGGAGCGCAAGGACTTCGAGGTGACGGTCTGCCATTCGGCCGAAGACGCGCTGGAGCAATTGGGCCGCTTCATGCCGGACGTCGTACTGACCGATAACTCACTGCCGGGCATGAGCGGGCACGATCTGATCCAGAAGCTGCGCATCAGCGCGCCGGAGCTGAAAGTGATCATGATGACCGGTTACGGCAACGTCGAAGATGCGGTGGTCGCGATGAAGGAGGGCGCCTTTCATTACGTCACCAAACCGGTGGCATTGCCGGAGCTCAAACTGCTGTTGGACAAGGCCCTGGCCACCGAACGGATGGAGCGCACGCTGTCGTTCTATCAGGAGCGCGAGGCACAGAAATCCGGTTTGCAGGCGCTGATCGGTGAATCGGCGCCGATGCAGCATCTGAAGAACACCATCGGCCAGTTGCTCGAAGCCGAACGGCGCATGACCGGTGGCGACCTGCCGCCTGTGCTGGTGGAAGGCGAGACCGGCACCGGCAAGGAACTGGTGGCCCGTGCGCTGCATTTCGACGGCGCGCGCAGCAAGGGCCCGTTCATTGAGTTCAACTGCGCGTCGATCCCCGCCAACCTGGTGGAGTCGGAGCTGTTCGGTCACGAGAAAGGTGCGTTCACCGACGCCAAGGATCGCCGCGTCGGGCTGGTGGAAGCGGCTGACGGCGGTACGTTGTTTCTCGACGAAATCGGCGAGATGGATCTGGTCCTGCAGGCCAAACTGCTGAAGTTGCTGGAGGACCGTACCATTCGCCGGGTCGGCTCGGTGAAAGAGCGCAAGGTCAACCTGCGGGTGATCAGCGCCACCAATTGCAACCTCGAACAAATGGTGCAGCAAGGCAAGTTCCGCCGAGACCTGTTCTTCCGCCTGCGGATCATTTCGATCAAGGTGCCGCGCCTTTATGCGCGCGGCGACGATGCCTTGTTGCTGGCCCGGCATTTTCTCGCCAGCCACGGCAAACGCTACGGCAAGCCGAATCTGCATTTCAGTCAGCAGGCTGAAGAGTTGCTGCTCAATTACACCTGGCCGGGCAACGTGCGCGAACTGCGCAACATGCTTGAACAGACCGTGCTGCTGGCGCCGAGCGACACCATCGCCGCGCACCAGTTGAACGTGTGCATGAGCCTGGTGGACGAGCCTTCGCTGCATCAACATCGCGAGGTGCCGCACTTCGAACCGCGCCCGGCGAGCAACACCGAGTCGATGAATCTGCCGGAGGTCGAGCGCGACATGGTGCGCAAGATGCTCGACAAGACCGACTGGAACGTCACCAAATCCGCCCGCTTGCTGGGCTTGAGCCGCGACATGCTGCGCTATCGCATCGAGAAGCTCGGCCTGGCGCGCCCGGACAAGCGTCAGTGGTAAACGGCGTTGCTGCGTGGATTCGGCGGGCTCAGGCATTCCAGCAGGCACGTCGGGTCCAGCACCTCGTCATTGACGTAGATGCCGCGCTCGGCGTCGTATGTGCGGATAAACACCCGCACCGTTGCATCGGCCACGGTCGGCAACTGTGAGTCATGGAACACGTGGCGATCCGGGATGACGATGAAATCCTGCGGCGACGTGTCATCGAACGCTCGCGGCGGCTGTGCGTACAGCGAGGGTGGAGCGGGGTGGGCGAAGGGCTGGTCGGCCCCGTAGTAATTGAAATTGCTGTCGAGGGCTTGCGCCTGGGCGGCGGCGAGCAGACAGGCGGATAACAGCAGCCGGTTGAACGTTTGCATGGCGGCACCTGTGGAAGCGGTTTTCCCCAAGGCTATTAACTATAGCCGGCCATTGGCTTACAAGTTCGCAACAACCTGGATCGGCAGGCTCAACTAGACTCGGGCCGCTCAATCAAGAGCGTGCGGAGTGCGCCATGGAAGTGCCAAACAACAAGAACGCCATCGAAAGCAATCGTCAGGCGTGGAACGATTCGGCCCGCCATCACCAGGATTCACCTGACTGGCAGGCTTTGCTGACCGAGGTCACCCAGGCTGACTTTTCCTGCCTCGACGACACCCTGCGCGGGCTGCTGGAGCAGGTCGGTGTCGCTGGCAAGGATGTCGTGCAACTGGGCTGCAACAATGGCCGCGAGAGCCTCTCGCTGTTCGCGCTGGGGGCGCGAAGTGTCGTCGGGGTCGATCAGTCGGCGGCGTTTCTCGAACAGGCCCGGGCGTTGAACAGCCGTTCGCCACACCAGGCCCAATTCATCGAAGCCGACATTCACCACCTGCCCGAATCACTGTGTAATCGCTTCGATGTGGCGCTGATCACCATCGGCGTCCTCAACTGGATGCCTGACATCGGTGAGTTTTTCCGCCACGTCGCCTCGACCCTCAAACCGGGCGGGCGGCTGGTGATCTACGAAACCCACCCGTTCCTGGAAATGGTCGATCCCGAGGCCGAAGATCCGTTTCGCCTGGCGACCTCGTACTTTCGCCGCGAGCCGTTCGTGCAGCAGGAACCGATCGTCTACGTCGGCAAGGTCGAACAACAGGCCGCACCGTCGTACTGGTTCGTGCACAACCTCGGCGCCATCTTCACCGCCGCCCTCGACGCCGGGCTGAACATCGTGCACTTCAAGGAGTATCCGCATTCGAACCGGGAAGAGGCGTATGACCAATACCTGAACCGCGAGGCGCAGATGCCGATGTGTTTTACGTGGGTGGGGGTGAAAAACTGAAGTCCGAATTGAGCGTCACGAAGGCGGCCGAATGGCCGCCTTCGTCATTTCAAGCCTGCGCAGCCGCCGTCACCACCGGCCGCCCCGGTTTGCGCAGCGGTTCCAGTCGCGAGCCTTCATACCGAGTCTCGCGGAAGAACCGCCACTTTCCAAACAACCCATAGACGTGGGTCACACGGCCCTGTTCCTGATAGCCCATGCGAATGTGCAGTTTCAGCGCTGGAATGTTGTGGGTTTCGCAGACGTCCACCACCTTGTGGCAACCCTGGGCGGCCATGGCTTGCCAGAGGGTGACTTGTACGTCCACCGACAGGTTGCTGCCAAAGTAAGCGCGGGTCATTTCGCCGCCGAACTCGAAGAACTCGCCAGGTTTGACCGGGAAGTTGCAACCGTAATAGTGACGGTCGTGATAGTCGCGGGTGCTGCCCCAGATGAAGGCTACGGCGTGGTCGTCGGCGTCCAGGTACATGTGCCCGGTGTGGCCTTCGCTGGCGAGTTCGGCCATGGTCTGCACACGGTCTGCGAAATGTCTGGCGAACGCACCGGCATTCTGTGGCGTGATGTCGACTTTACGCAGGCCTTCGTAAGGGCGCAGTTTGTGCGGTGGTACCGGGCTGACCAGGTCGCGTTCCATCCACAGCAGTTCCCAATGGAAGAACACGTAGCGTTTCCACAACGTGGAAAACGTGCGGCCCAGGCCTTTTTGCTTGATGCGTTCGCGCAGTTTTTCGATGACGCTCATGATGCCCTCCGCGGCCGAAGCCCGGGTGTTTTTGGATGTGGCTTTTGTGGGTATAGATCAAGCTGGCAAGTTCATTTCAAAGTGCCATCTTCGAAATTATTGCCAGTTGTGTAACTCAATCGAGTGCCGCGGCACCGCTTAGGAATTCCTTGTTCAAGTCAGCGTAGGAAACCCGTGGAACGCCCAGCAGCCGGCGCTCTAGCAGGCGACTCAGGGACTCTCCGGGTTCGAGATAGGCATCACCGAAATCAGCCCCGAGCTGATTCGGATGGGCGACGATTTCCAACACACCGTCGGTCGGTGCAGGCTCGCTGCGCAGGTCCACCGGGGTGCAGACATAGTCCGCCGTCGCACCGGCCAGCCCTTGCAAACGACGGTTGAGCAAACCCTTGAACAGGCGCTTCGGCAGGCTGAGGTTCTGTCCCAGGTTGCGTGCCAGTCGCACCGGCACACCCTGGTGGGCGGCGAAGCGCGCGACGATCTCGCCGATCGGCCAGATGTTGTGCACGTGCTGATGTGAATCGAGGTGACTGGGGCGTACGCCGTGATCCACACAACGCTGCCACTGCGTCTGCAATTCCTCCTGTACCGCTTCGCGATCTTCACGACTCAGCCACAGGCTGTGCCGCGCAAGGCTCAGATCGAACACCCCGTGGCTGTCGCAGAAGGTGGGGCGGGCGAGAATCGCCTGACTCAATGGCCGGCCGTACGTCAGATTGAAGTGCAGGCCGACCCGCCCCTCCAGCAAGTGATGACGAGCCATCGCGCAGGCCGCTTCGAATGCCGGCATGTTGGCCATGGCTGTCGCGGAGCTGATGACCCCAGCCTGGAACGCATTGAAGATGACCGCATTTTCGTTCGGGCTCAGGCCGAAATCGTCAGCGTTGACTATGACTTGGCGAGGCATGTTCGCCCTCCGTGGTGGGGTGGGTGGCCGATTTCGCGAGGGCCGCCGGTTTTGTCGTTGCCTGCCGTGCGCGCCACTGCTGCATTTTCGGTTTGAGCCGCTGCCAGACACGCAGCCCAAGCCCCAGCAACAGTCCGCTCGGGCGCCAGGAGTAGAAGCTCCAGCGCCAGTGCTCCAGTTGTCCGGTCATGCGTTCGTGCAGTTGGTGGCTGGAGTTTTCCAGACTGACCCGCGAGGCATCGATCCAGCGCCAGTGATCCTCAAGGCCCCAGCGAATCCATTCCTCCAGCAACACTCGGCCGCTGCCCAGATCGGCGTACTGCGGCAGGAAGGCGAGGTTGTAATCGTAGAGCCGGCCCTGTTCGAGCAGGCCGAGGCGGTAGCTGATGCAGCGACCGTCCAGCTCCAGCGTGACCACGCGCACCAGACCTTGGGCGGCGAGGGCGGTGAAGGCGCTTTCGATGCAGCGTCGGCTGCGTTCGGTGGCGAAGATGCCGACGCCTTCGTCGCCTTTCCAACTGACGGCTTCGACTTCGCTGATGGCTTGCAGCAACGGGCCCATGGTCAGGGCATCGGGAATGATCCGTCGTATCCGTGCGCCACACGCAGCAATGCGTTTGCGTGCACGGCGCAGTTTGTAGCGCGGATCACCGGAGACCTCCTGAAGATCGGCGTCACTGATCAGATGCACCGGTACCCGACAGCTCAAGCGCCGTTCGCCGGTCGAGCTGTGCGCCATCCATTCGGTGAGGACACTTTCCTCGCCCGCAGGCTCCGACAGTTCGTTGAATTGCAGCAAGGCGTGGGGGATGCGATGGCGGATCAGCCGCAGTGCCTGGCGCATGTCTTCGGCCGCCAGCACAGACAGCAATGCCAGGCGATCCGCCAGCGGATACCCGAGGTGATGCACCACGCCAAACGGTATCCCGCCAAAGCGTTCACGACCGGACACCAGCGGCAGGCACAGGCGCAATTCGTCCGCCTCCCAGCCCAGCAGAATGTGCAGATGCTCACTCGCATCGAGTGTCTGCTCTGCCGCGATCAACCAGCCGAGGCTGTTGAACGGCGTGTGATCCGTCACCCGCAGGCGCAGCGCTTCATAAGCCGCTGCCGGGAAGTCAGGGGCGCACAACGAGGTGCGCCATTCGAATCGCGCCATAGGCTCAGGTCGCCGTTGCTGTGACGGAGGGACGGGAAGGTTTGCGCAACGCATCCAGGCGCGAGCCGCTGTAGCGGGTTTCGCGGTAGAAGCGCCAGCGGGCGAACAGGGTGTACACGTTCATGATCCGGCCCTGTTCGGTGTAGCCCATGCGCAGGTGCAGCTTGAGCGCCGGGATGTTGTGGAACTCGCAGACGTCCACCACCTTGTCGCAACCCTGGGCGGCCATGGCTTTCCACAGTTCCAGTTGCAGGTCCACCGACAGTTCGGTGCCCCAGTAGGAACGGGTCAGTTCACCGCCGAATTCGAAGAACTCGCCGGGGTTCACCGGGAACAGGCAACCGTAATAGTGGCGGTCGAAATAGTCCCGGGCGCTGCCCCAGATGAAGGCCACCGCATCGCCGTGATCGTCGAGGTGCATGTGCCCGGTGTGACCTTCATTGGCCAGTTCGGCCATGGTGCCGACGCGGTCACCGAAATAGCGGGCGAAGGCGCTGGCGTTGTCCGGGGTGATCTTCACCACCCGCAGCGGCGAATACGGTTTGAGGCTGTGGGGCGGCACCGGGCTGACGAGGTCGCGCTCCATCCACAGCAGCTCCTGATGGGAAAAGACGTAGTGCTTCCACACCTTGGCCAGCGTGGCCCGCAGGCCTCTTTGTTTGAGGTGTTCGCTGATTTTTTTCACAACGTTCATGGTCGGTACTCCTGATGACGTGGCATCGCGCGGCAAGTGGCCTGCGCGGCAGGACATCAACGGGCGGTTCATCAAGCGCTCCAGCTCAGGGAAAACAGGGTCTGCCCCGGCAGTTTGAAACGCACGCGACCGTCCTGACAGCGAAAGGGCGCGTCGCGGCTGCGGTTGTCGGCGCCGAAGTAGCGCAGGGCACCGTTGTTCAACGGGCACGTGACCCCCGCCAGATCGACATGCTGCAATCGCGTGCCTTTGTTTACACCCAGCAACCCGCGCTGATCGTCGCCGGCCATGGCCAGCACATCGACTTCGAAGGCATCGTTCTCCAGCCACAACACATTGTGCAGCCAGTGTTGCTGGATGAACTGCTGGGCCAGGCCCACGGGTTTGAGTTCGAAGTGTTGTTCATCCGGCGAGACGCGCAACATGCCTTTGGGATACTCCGGCTCATCGGCGGCCTGGAACCAGTTGAGCATGGTCAGCAAGCCGTCCTGGGAGGCGTTGATCACCACCGAGGCCCACCACAGCGAGGTGTAATGGGTTTCCTGATCGTAGGGGCTCAAACTTGAGCCGCTGGACAGATTGGTCTGATCCAGCAGCAAGGCCTTGCGTGGCTGCCCCTTGGCATCAAGGCCCACCAGATCGGCGGCGCGGCGCACGCTGTCGCGGTAGACGCGAGTGGCGAGCAGGTCGCGGATCATCCATTCATGCCAGGCCAGCGCATCGACCTCATCGGCGGATTCGCCCAGCAGTCGCCGGGCCCAGTCGATGCCGCGTTTGTTTGCCGCGTTGTCGGCGAACGGGCCGTTGACCAGCCGCGAACTGGCCGGCATCGCGATGCGCACACCGGCCCGGGCGTTGGCCGGATCGCTGCGCACCTGGCGGGCCATGCTGGTGAAGATCGAGCGGTATTGTTCGTAACTCGAATAGTTGAGATTGGGCTCGTCGGCAAACCCGATGTAGTGCGTGCCTTTGCCGCCAAGCAGCCGGGTGCTCGCGAGCCAGGCGTCGAGGCCGCCGTTGCTTTGCACGTCGGCGCGCAAATCAGCCTGACGCTGACTGCCGGCGAGCAGGGTGATGTCCTGGCGAATGCCGAAACGGTCCTGATAAACCTGGCGAAACGCGTCTTCGAACTGCGGTTTTTTCGCCGTCACATCGACGAAGCTGTAGTAACTGGCGGCCGTCGGTTTCAGCGCATCGAGGGCGGCATGGCTGGCGGGCGGCGGCATCACGTAGGGCAGGGCGATGCCCAGATCCGGCGTGCGGCCGAGGACTTTGTCGTGCAGGGTCAGGCGGGTCTGGCCGTCGTCTTCGCGCAGCAGTTTGAGCTGCTGCGGATTCTGCGCAAACAGATTGGCCGTACCGTCGAGCCAGAACGCCGCTTTGCCGCTGCCTTGCAGACGCAGGCGCCAGACTTGTTCGCGATCGCTGACCGGCAGCGCGAGCTGATCGAATTGCCAATAGGCGCGATACGGTTTGAGCCCCAGCGACAGTTGTTGGCCGTCGCCGACCCGCTGCGCTTGCAGGGCGCTGACGCCACCGTGGAACTTGCCCGCCAGCACCGCGTGTTCGCCCGGCGCAATCCTGAAATAGAGCTCATCGCCGTCGCGGGTTTCCGCGCTGAAATGCACCTTGGCCGGGGCGAACAATGCGACCGTGTTTTCGTCGTGCTCGACCCGGTAATTGCGAAAGCTGTAGCCGGGGATTTCCAGCTGATAACTCGCGGCGCCCGGCGCCAATGGCCAGCTCTGGCTGCCACGGGTTTCGCTGGCCTTGATGAAGCGCTCGCCCTGCAATTTGCCCCGGCCGTCGAGCAGGTACAGATGCTCTTCGTTGGCGTCTGCCTGCCATGCCGGCGCCCACCGCACGGTCACGGTGTCGGGGCGATCCGCTTGCAGGTACAGGCTGCCGTCGCGAATGTCGCCCCAGCGCATCGACGCCGCGAAGGCGTCCAGCGAGAGGCCTATTCCGAGCAGCAGGGCCAGGCGTTTCATGCGGCTTTCCTGCGCTGCAACATCAGCCACATTGGCGCTATGTCGCCGGGCAGGATGATCAGGGTTTGCCAGAACGGCACGTGGCTCAGACGGCAATACAACACCAGCATCGCCACGGTCACCGCCAGATAGGCAATCGATGACGCCGCTGCGGCGCCGACAATCCCGTAAGTCGGGATCAGCAACACGTTCAGGGCCAGGTTGAGCAGGGCGCCGAGGCCCATCAGCAGCGACACCGTGCCCGGGCGATTCTTGCCCAGCAGGTCCAGCCGCAGAATGCTCGCGTAGCACAGACCCAACAGCCCCGGCAGCAACGCCAGCAGCGCCGGATACGCCGGTTGGTAGGCGGCGCCGAACAGGGTGACGATCAGCCATTCGCCGATCACGGCCATGGTCAGGCAAGCGCCGAGCATCACCGTCGCCGTCAGGCGCAGGGCCAGCGGGGTGACCTTGTCCATGCCTTCGTCCTGTTGCAGCAGGCGTTTCATCAGCGGTGTGGTCACCGCTTCCGGGACGATCAGCAGCAGTTCGGCGGCGGCGCTGGCCATCGCGTAATGACCGAGCGCGGTACTGCCGAGCAGGGCGCCGATGAACAGGTAGTCGGAGCGTAGAATCACTTGTTGGAACAGCAGATCCGGATGGCTGCGGGCGCTGTAGCGCAGCAGTTCGTTCTGGCTGGCGCGATCCCATTGCAGTTGCAACGGCTGCGCGCGCTTGAGCCAGACCCAACCGGCCAGCACCACCAGACTGATCCCGGCCAGCCAACTGATCAGCGCCGCTTCCAGTGCCGCTTCTTTCCACATCCAGAACAACGCGAGAAACAGCAACAGCGGCGCCAGGGATTCCACCAGGCGCAAGGCATTGAACGCGACCACGCCGCCGGACGCATTGTGCAACGTCAGCAAGCCGCTCTTGAGCACGGTCAACGGCACCGCCAGCAGCAACAGCCACGCCAGCAGGCCGAGTTGCACGGTCACGTCCAGTTCACTGCCGAACTCACGCACCAGCGTCACCACCAGCAAGGTCAGCAATCCTGCAAGCAAGCAACCGAACACCAGCACCTGAGCCAGCAGCAACCCCATCGGCCGCTGCTTGGCGGCCTGGTAACCGACGGCGGAATTCAAACCGCCGCTGGTGGCGGCGCTGATCAGGTCTGGCAGGGTGCTGAGCAGGGCGAACAAACCTCGCTCACTGGGGCCGAGGATTCGCGCCAGCAACACGTTCCTCAGCAGGCGCAGGGCGATCATCGCCAGTTTGGTACCCATGCTCAGCGCCAGGTGCTTGAGGTAACTGCTTCGACTCATGGTCGCGCTCCGCGAAAGATCCGCCACGACAGCAGCTCGGGGTTGCGCGCCGTACGTTGACTGACGCCAAAGCGCGGCAGGTTCAGCGGATCACCGGCGCCGCGATAGATCCCGGTGCCGGTGCCGAGGGCGAACGGATAGTCGTGGTGGGCGATCTGTTCGCGGACTCGAGCGTCGTTGTCGCCGTTGGGGTAGCAGTACACCGGCAATGGCCGATTGCAGCCGTTGTTCAGGGCGTTGCGGCTGCGGCTGATTTCTTCGCTCAGACGCACATCGTCGAGTTGGGTCAGGATCGCGTGACTGGCACCGTGAGGACCGAAACGCACCAGCCCCGAAGCCTCCATCGCCCGCACCTGATGCCAGTCCAGTGCCTGAGGTTGCGACTCTTGCGGGCATTCGTCGGTCAGGCGTTCGAGCATCATCGGGTCAAGTGCTTTAAGCCTTTGCAGGTAATGCAACAGGGTCAGACTGCGCCGATCCACGTCGATGTCGTCCAACAAAACCGGCACGGGATGATGGAGCGACTGCAAACATTCGATCAGGTGCATGCGCGGTTTTTCGCCGTGGCTGCCCCACAGGGTTTCACCGAGGCTTTCCCACCAGAAGCGCTGACGGCTGCCGATGAAGTCGGTGGAGAGAAAAATGCTCGCCGGCACCTGATGCTTCTGCAGCAGCGGGAAGGCGTTGGCGGCATTGTCGCGCCAGCCGTCATCGAAGGTCAGCGCCACTTGCGGGCGTTCGCGGCGCATAGCGTTGGGCTGCAGGATCTCCATCAGCGGCACGCAATCGAAATGCTTGCGCAGCCACACCAGCAAATGCTCGAAGGCTTTCGGGCCGACACACAGTTCGTTGCGGTGCGCCAGGTCGGCGGCGCGGTCGTTGGACAGCACCCGGTGCAACATCAGGATCACCCCGGCGCCGTGCAACTGGTTTCGTCCCACGGACGAGTTGAGATAGAGCCAGCCGCTGGTGCGTTTAATCAGTTGTTTGATCGCCATGGCTTGAGCCCTCTCAACGGTTTTGGTCAGGGTTCCACTGGGCGTAACGCTGGCCGCGCAGGAACTGCCACAGGCCGATGCTCATGCCCGCCAGCGTCACCAGCAGGAATGCCGCAAGGCGGAACGGTTTGGGCAAGCGGTGTTGCGAATCCAGCAGGCCGGCAATCGCGATGGCGTAGCCGAGCAGTTGCGCGATCAGGCTCAGGCGATAGAAACCGTGCTCTTCCCACAGCCAGAAATTGCTCAGCAGCAACGGCAGCAACAGGATCGGCGCCAGCCGCCGGATCAGTTTGTGGCTGATCAGCGCAATCGAATACAGCCCGTGCTTGAGCGGATTGAGCAGCTCGCTGCGCTGGGCGAGGCTTTGCAGGCCTCCGACGGTGACCCGCTGGCGGCGGCGGAACTGTTTGTCCGCTTCATCGACGCCGTGGTCGATCACTTGCGCTTCAGGCACGTAGACGATGCGTTTGAATTTCACCGGGGCGCAGGTGCTGATGAAGAAGTCGTCGTTGACCTCCGCCGGCACGTTTTCGAACAGTTCCCGGCGCAAGGCGAGCAGGGCGCCGTCGGCGGAGACCATGCAACCGGTGCGATTCTCGACCCGGCGCAGCCAGCCTTCGTAATGCCGATAGAGGCTGTCGCCGACGCTCAGTCCGCCGCCGGTGACCGGGATCACCATGTGCCCGGCGCAGGCGCCGACCTGCGGATCGCTCAGAGGC
Source organism: Pseudomonas sp. 58(2021) (assembly GCF_017491585.1). NCBI lineage: Bacteria > Pseudomonadati > Pseudomonadota > Gammaproteobacteria > Pseudomonadales > Pseudomonadaceae > Pseudomonas > Pseudomonas sp. 58(2021). The sequence goes on along the minus strand of NZ_JAFGYZ010000036.1, from coordinate 19,394 downwards.
GCGAGCAGATAGCCGAGGGTTTCCCGCGACCATTGGTTGTCGGCATCGGTGAACACCAGAATGTCGCCCGTGGCCAGCGCTGCACCGGCGTTCAGCGTGGCAGCCTTGCCCTGGCGGGGCAGGTCAAGCACGGTAATCCGTGGATCGACTACTTTGTGAGCGCAAGCCACGGTGTCGTCAGTGGAGCCGTCGCTGGCCAGAATGATTTGCAGGGTGGCCGGCTGATAATCCTGGGACAGCAGCGAGCGCAGCTTGTGTTCGATATGCCGCGCTTCGTTGTGCGCGGCGATCACGATGCTGATGTTCAGCGGCGGTGCCGGGCTGTGGCGCCACGCCGGGAACAACGGCGCGAGCAGCGTCAGCAGCAGCGGGTAGCCGACATAGGCGTACACCGGCAGCAGCAGGCACATCCAGAAAATGAATTCAGCCACGGGCAGGCCTCCTGGCGTTCCAATGACACAGACTGAGAATGAACGCCGCACCGGCCAGGTGCAGACGCACCCAGTGCAGGCCCCACAGTTGCAGGGTCAGGCCGATATCGTGCTGGCGGAGACTCTGACGAATGCTCAGTACCAGCGCCGGGATCGTGGTCACGATCACCATGACCGCGGCGTGATGGGGAAAACCGTTGAGCAGTGCGGAGATCGCCAGCAGATCCAGCAGCCACGCCGCCAGTGACAACAGCGGAAAACGCAGCAGGCGCAGGCTGAAACCATGGGTGCGCAGCAGTTGCAGATGACTGCCCTGGCGCCATATTTCCTTGCCCATCCATTCGCGCCAGTTCATTTCGTAGCCCCAGTGCAGGGCCACGGTTTCGTTGACCGACAACAGCCGTGCGCCCTGTTTGCTCTGACGCAGGGTGAACTCTTTGTCTTCACCGGTGCGCAGGGTTTCGTTGAATCCGCCGACCTTGTCGAACCAGTGCCGGTGCATCAGCAGGTTGGAGCTGGGCAACCAGTCCACGGCATGAGCCGTGTGGCTGATCGGGCGCTGGGTGCGGCGTTGCCAGGCCACGGCGTACCACGGTGCAGAAGCAGGGGTGTGCAGGTCCAGTCCGAACACATCGGCGTGGCCCTCGGCCTCGAGGGCGAACAGCCGGGTGAGCCAGTCTTCGGGCATTTCGATGTCGGCGTCGATGAATGCCAGCCAGTCACCGGTGGCGATGGCGGCGCCGCGATTGCGCAGGGCGCCGATCAGCACGCCCGGCACCACCAGCACGTGCGCGCCGAACTGGCGGGCGATCTGCGGACCGTTATCGCGGGAGCCGTTATCAACCACGATCAGTTCGCACTCGACATTGGCCGCGTGGGCGGCTTTTCGCGCCGCCAGCAGGGTGCGGCCGATGTGGCGGCCCTCGTTGTACATCGGGATGACGACACTGATCCGGCTCATGTCCTGGCCTCTTCCAACGGTGCTTGCTCGGCCTTCAGGCGCAGGACGCTGGTGAGCGCGAGCATGATCCACACGTACTTCTGATTCGGTGCACTGAGGAACATCAAAAACAGGGTCAGCGACAGGAAACTCACGCCCAGGTGGGTCATCATGTCGGCCTGTTCCCAGTCGCGGCGCTGCATCCAGACGCGGCGTGCGCGGATCAGGTTGTACAGGCCCAGTCCGAGCATGCCGACGAACAGCAGACCGGCAGGAACCCCCAGTTCGCTGAAGATTTCCAGGTAGGTGTTGTGCGCCCGGCGGTACAGGTCGCCGATCTTGCGGTTGGCGGAAAACGCCTTGGCGTACCCGGTGGTGGCGTAATGCAGGGGAAAGGTGCCGGGGCCGGAACCGAGCAACGGGTTCTCGCGGATCATCTGGCTGCCGACCACGATGTACGACGCACGGCGACCAAGGGATTCGTCATCGTGGCCACGGGCGCCAGCACTGAGCACGCTCAGCGACTGGATACGTGCCAGATAGCCGGCGGGCATCGCATAGATCGCCAGCGGAATCACGATCGCCATGCCGAGCATGGCGAAGCCCAGGTGCCGTGGACGGATGCGTGTCAGCTGCGCGCGGTAGTGCCAGCAACCGATCACCAGACTCAACGCCAGCACCACCAGCCCGGAGCGGGATTCGGTCTTGGTCATGCCGCCGAGCAGCAGCAGGCAGCAACCGCCCCAGAACAAACGGTGCAACAGGTTCGGGCTGCGAATGATCAGCAGCAGGCCCAGCGGTACGGCGAAGGCGATCAGCATGGCAAAGGCATTCGGGTCTTCGAGCAGGCCGGCGGCGCGGCCCTGATCCTGGAATTTGCTCGAGAACATCGCCATCGCGCAGGTGGTGCTGACGGCCAGCGTCACCAGCCGGGCGAACAGGTCGAGATTCAGTTCTCGACCGATCAGCAAAGTGATGACGAACAGAATCAGACCGACACTGAGTTCGCGCAGATGACCCAGAGACATGCCCATGTCATCGGTGTTGAGCAGGCTCAGAAAGTACAGAACCATGAACCAGACCAGGTAACGCCAGATATTGCTGCGCAGGCGTTCGGACGGGATCTGATGCATCGCCAGTTGCAGCATCAGGATCACTGCCAGCGACGCACCGATCAGCTTGCTGCCTGACAGTGAGCTGTCCTTGAAGAAACCCTCGAACGGCACCAGCGCAGCAATGCCGAGCAGGCCCCAGGTCGGCTTGCGGTAGAGCACGGTGAACCCCACCAGACCCAGCACCGCTCCTGGCGCAAGATAGGGCCAGGGGCTGGCCAGCAAGGCGATGCAGACCAGACCCAGCAAGCTGACGATCGAGAGCGGGAAAATCATGCGCGTGCCTCCCGTGCCGTGCGGATGTACAGCTGCGACCAGCGTTCGGCCAGGGCCTTGAGGTCGTAGCGGTCCTGTTGCGTGCGTTTTGCGTTGTCCCGCAGTCTGCGCGCCAGCCCGCTGTCGCTCAGCAGGGTATCGAGCTGACGGGCCAGGGCGTTGCTGTCGGTCGGCGTGGCGAGCAGGCCGTTGTGCCGGTGTTCCAGCACATCGGGAATCCCGCCGACAGCAAAGGCCACCACCGGCACCCCGGTCTGCATGGCCTCGAGCAAAATCATCGGTGTACCTTCGGTGCGCGAACTGATCACCAGCGCGTCGAGTCGCTGCCACCAGTGGCGCATGTCGGTCTGATAACCCGGCAGGCGAATGCGTTGCTGCAACCCGGCGGCTTCGATTCGTGCCTGCAATGCCTCGCGTTCCGGGCCGTCACCGAGCATCACCGCGTCGAGCTGCGGGTGCTGATGACACAACGGGATCAGGGCATCGAGGAACAGGTCCGGGCCTTTCTCGCTGCTCAAGCGGCCGACGTATCCGGCGAGCCAGCGCGGATTTTCGACTTGCAGAGTCCGCTGGACGATCGCCGCCGGCAGGCCGTTGGGGATCACTTGCAGCTTCTCCGCCCGCACGCTGGCCTGGCGATGCAGGACCGCGATGCTTTCGGCCACGCACACCACCCGATCCACCGAGGCGGTGCGGCACAGTTGCAGGCTGAGCCAGGTGTAGAACTTCTGCTTGCGGCTGCGCGGGGTGAAACCGTGTTGTGTGATCACCAGCGGCAGACGCAGCAACGAGGCGCCCACCCAGCCGAACAACAGGCCCTTGAAATTATGGGTGTTGATCAACGGACGTTCTGCCCGGCGCTGGCGCAGATGCCCGAGCAGTGCGCCGAGCCCGTTGCACCCTTGCGCATCGACGCCGGCCTCGCGAAAGCGCTCGATCAGCTCCGCTGGCGCATCGAGAAACAGCACTTGATGCTGCCCCGGTGTCGCCAGGCAATGATCCAGCAACATCCGCTCGGCCCCATAGAAGCCGCCGCTGCTGAGCAAATGAATGATCGGCAGCGCGGCGTTCGGGGAGGACGGCGTGTTCAATTGCGCACCCAGTGCACGAAGCTTGGCACGGTCCAGTTCTTGTGCGGATTGCCGGGTTCGGTGCTCTGATCGTTGATCACCAGCAGCACCGGTACGCCCAGCTCGTGGCTGATTTGCGCCGGGTGTTTGAAGCGGTGATCGAAGAACTCACGCACGTAGACCAGGGCAATCGCCAGCAGCAGGCCGGTGAACAGACCGAACGGAATGATCAGCAGCGGTTTGGGGAACGCCGCTTCGGTCGGTTCAAACGGTGGGCTCAGGACCCGGGCGTTGGACAGGTCGTCGTTCAGCGCGCGGGTGGTGCTGCTTTCTGCAAAGCGTTGGGCGTAGGTCGAGAACGCGGCGTGCAGGGCATCGATTTCGGTGTCCATCTGCCGCAGTTTGCTTTGGGTTTGCTGCAGATCATGGATGCGCGCCTTGAATTCGGCGATGCGCGCCGTCTTCTGATCGATCACCTGTTGCACCACGGCCAGATCGTTGGTGCGTTCCTGAATGCGGTTGCTCACCACTTTGAGAAATTGCTGGCGGGTACGGGCGATCTGCTCACGGGTCAGCAGCATCGGCTCGCTGCCGGGCTGGAACACCGCCAGATCATTCATGTAGCGGCTGACCTGGGTGGTCAGTTGCTCGCCCAGCTGTTTGATCTCCCGGTCTTCGAACGCCACATTGTCGACGGTGGTGGTGAAGGTGTAGGGGAAGGTGTAGTCATTGAGCTTGTTGTTGCTGGCGGCGGCCAGGCTGGTTTTCAGGTATTCCAGCCAGCGCTGGCTCTGCAGCAGGCGATCCTGATACAGGTTCAGTGCCTGTTCTTCGGTGTTGATTGCGTTCAGGCGGAAGGTGATTTCCTCCTTCGGATCCGCCGCACCGACACTTTCCAGCAACGCCTGGCGGTTTCCTTCCAGACCATCGAGGCGCACCTGATACAGGTGTTTCTTGGTCTCGTAGAACGACTGCGGCAGGTCGATCGATTGCAGCGCCTGACGGCTGACCAGATAGTTTTGCAGCAGGGCGGCGACGAAGGTCGTGCCTTGATGCGGATCCGGGAAGCTGTAGACGATCGAGATCACGTTGGAACCGGGCAGGGTCTCGATCTTCAGGCTGTCGATGGCCTGTTGCGTCAGCCCGTCGAGCACGGTGTCTCGCACCGGGTCGGTTTCCAGTCCCAGCAGGTTGCGCAGCGGGTTGATCAGGTACTGGCGCAGGGGCGAGGTGATGTAGCGCTTGAACGGATCGCCGATCAGCCGGGCGAACATCCCGGGAGGCGGGGTGTATTCACCCTTGTCCCGCAGTTCGCTGATGGTCTGACGGATCAGCGCCGGCGAACGCAGGATGTTGCTCTCGGTTTCCATGTCCGCCAGTGACGGCGGAATGAATGTGGCGTTGTCCACGGTCAGCGACGTGGTGGCGTCGCCCTGGGAGAGTTTTTTTGACTGCACGATCACCTGGGCGGTGATATCGAAGCTCTGTTTGAGCACCAGCGGCAGCACCAGCGCGATCACTGCAAAGATCAGGAAGACACGCTTCACCAGTCGCTTGTTGGCGAAGAAGATCCTGAAGAACTCATGCAGGTAGTTTTCCTTTGGATTCATGTCAGGTCACCCGAGAGTCAGTTGTTGTTGCTGCCTTTGTTGTCGACGCGGTAGCCGAAGCTGAACCCCACGCCCTGGAACAGCACCACGTCGGCCAGTTGCCGGGCCAGATCGCCGGCACTCGCCAGTTTGGTCTTCGGCACGAAAAGCATGTCGTCCGGTTGCAGGTAGGCGATCTGCGAGGCGTCGCCGGCCAGCGCCTTCTCGACGTCGTAATGCACGGCCTGCACCTGATTGCCGTTGCGCCGCATGATCACCACTGAATCCAGCCGCGCCTTGACGTTGGTACCACGGGCCAGGGTCAGCGCTTCAAGTACCGAGACTGGCCGCCGGATCGGGTAGGAACCGGGCTGGCCGACTTCACCCAGCACGTATATCTCGTTGCCGGCGGTGGACTTGAGCAGCACATCCACGGTCATCCTTCCCGGCAGTTGCGCATAGCGTTTGTTGAGGAAGGTTTCCAGTTGATTGACGGTCATGCCTTGCAGCGGCACGGCGCCGATTTCCGGGAAACTCGCGTAGCCGTCAGTGCCCACGGTGATCTCGCGGCTCATGCCGGTGGCGGGGTGGTTGAGGGCGCTTTTCAGGTTTTGCTCGTTGGTCAGCGGACTGATGATCTGCACGGTCAGCTGATTGCGATTGGGCTGGAACAACTGTTTGCGCTGGTAGGCGCGCTGGATTTCTTCGCGAGCCTCGTCACTGGTCAACCCGACGATCTTCACCGAGGTGTTGGCGCCCGGCAGGTTGATGGTGCCGTCCGGCAATACCAACTGGTTGCCGTTGAGCTGGCTGGCGGCGGTGAAGTTCAGGCCGATCTGGTCACCGGCCTGCACGCGGTAAGCGTCCGAGCCGCTGGTGCTGATGTGGAAGATCACGTCCAGCACATCCTGCGGGCGCAGGGTCTGTTCGACCTTGGGCATGTCGGTGGCCTGGGCGTTGGCCGGGGTGGCGGTGAGGATATTCACCGGCATGGTCTGGGTTTCGGAGTTGCTGGAGCAACCTGCAAGCGGCAGCATCAGCAGAACCAGTATCTTGGCGTTCATTGCGTCATCCCTCGCGTTGCTTACAGGTTTTTGTACAGCCATTTGGGCATGTAGTACTTGCGCCGGTTGAACACGCTGCCGACCACTTTGGCCCCGGCCTGGGTCAAGCGCTGCACGGCTGCTTGCGCGACTTCCCAGCGGGTGTCTTCGGCGCGGACCACGAACACCACGCCGTCGACCTGAGTGCTGATGACCAGCGTGTCGGCGGCTGAATACACCGCGTCGCCGTCGATCACCACAAAGCGGTACTGAGCGCCCAGTTGATCGAGCAACGGGCTCAGGCGCTCGGCGGTCAGGTGTTCCAGGGTGCGGATCGGCCGGCCGTTGGGCAGCACGTGGAAGGGCAGGCTTGACACCTGCACCACGCAGTCCTGCAACAGTGGCGGGTTGTCCGGGTTGAACAGCAGGTCGCGCAGGCCGCGCTCCTTGCCCAGGTTCAGTTGCTGGGTGAGGTTGTTCGCCGACTGACTGGCATCGACGTACAGCACCAGTCCGCTGCTCATCTGTGCCAGTTGGCTGGCCATGGCCAGCGCGCTGGTGGTAGTGCCGGCGCCGGGGTTGGCGGCGGTCAGGAAAAGGATCCGCAGATCCAGGTCCAGCACGGTCGACGTCAGGTTCGACTCGCTGGGGCTGGCGATGCTCAGGCTTTTGTTGGTTGAACCGTCCATTAGCTTGCTCCGTGGCCGCTGAATACTTTGAAAGGGGTTTTCAACAGGATCTTCAAATCAAGCAACAGGCTCTGCTCGGCGATGTAGCTGAGGTCCAACTCAACGCGCTGGTCGAAGTCGATATTGCTGCGCCCGGAGATCTGCCACAGGCCGGTCATGCCGGGGTAGATCGCCAGACGGGCGAGGTGCTTGTCCTTGTAGCGGTAGGCGTTGAACGAGGTCGGACGAGGGCCGACCAGGCGCATGTCGCCGGTCACCACATTGATCAGGTTGGGCAGTTCGTCGAGGCTGGTGCGCCGAAGGAAACCGCCGATCCGGGTAATGCGCGGGTCCTGATCAATCTTGAAGTCGATCGCATCGGCACCGTGTTTATTGAGGTGGCGCAGCGACTCTTTGAGTTCTTCCGCGTTGGCGACCATGGTGCGAAATTTGTACATGCCGAACTTGCGGCCGCGATAGCCGGTGCGTTTCTGCACGAACATCACCGGGCCTTTGCTGGTGAGCTTGATGGCGAGTGCCAGACCGATCAGCAGCGGCGAAATCATCACCAGAATGACCAGCGCGCCGAGGCAGGCCACCACCCTGTTGGTGCGCGACAGCTGCCAGGGACGGCCACCCTCGCGTCCGGTCACCCAGCCTTGCCCCTGGCGGTGGATGGCCGCGTCGAGGCGCATTCGATGTTCCGGATCCATGCGTTTGTCACGAACCAGATGTTGGATCGGTACACCTTTTTCATGTCCAGTCATGGAGTCCTCCGCTGGTGTTCAGCCGCGAACGGCGCGTGGGCGACAGGCAGTCGGGTAGTATTCGCGGTACCAGGCGATGAAACGCCCGAGACCTTCATCCAGCTCTATCCGGGGCTGGAACCCGGTGGCCTGAGCCAGATCTTCGGCGTCGGCACAGGTGTTGAGCACGTCGCCCGGTTGCAGGGGCAGCAGCTCGACAATGGCTTTGCGGCCGAGATGTTTTTCCATCAGGGCCAGGTAGGTTTTCAGCTCCACCGGATGGTGGCCGCCGATGTTGAACAGGCGCCACGGCGCCATGCTGCTGCCCGCATCGGGGTGCTCGCGATCCCATTCCGGATGGGTATGCGGCGGATGGACCGTGAGGCGGGCAATGCTTTCGACGATGTCGTCGATGTAGGTGAAATCGCGCTGGTGCAGGCCGTAGTTGAACAGCTTCAACGGCAGGCCTTCGGAGATGGCCCGGGCGAACTGGATCGGCGACATGTCCGGCCGCCCCCAGGGCCCGTACACCGTGAAAAAGCGCAGCCCGGTGCAGGGAATGCCGAACAGATAGCTGTAGCTGTGGGCCATCAGTTCGTTGGCTTTTTTGGTCGCGGCGTACAGCGACAGCGGGTGATTGACGTCGTCATGCACCGTGTACGGCGTGTGCTGGTTGGCGCCGTATACCGAGCTCGACGAGGCATAGATCAAGTGTTCAACCGGGTGATGCCGGCAGCACTCCAGAATGTTCAGGAAGCCACTGAGGTTGCTGTCCATGTAGGCCCGTGGATTTTCCAGCGAGTAACGCACCCCGGCCTGCGCCGCGAGGTGGATCACCACTTGCGGGCATTCACGGACGAAGAGGGCGTCGACGGCGGCGGCGTCGGCCAGATCGACTCTGGCAATCTGGAAATCGCCGACCTGACCGCGGACCCAGCGCACACGATCATGCTTGAGTTGCGGGTCGTAATAGGCGTTGAAATTGTCCAGACCGACGATCTGATGCCCGTCGCGCATCAGCCGCAGCACGCAATGAGCGCCAATGAACCCGGCCGCACCGGTGACGAGGATTTTCATGACCGCAGCCCGTCAGGCGCGATATGCCGCAGGCCGATGCCGCTGTAGTGCAGGCCGGCGGCTGCCACTTGTTCAGGGTTGTAGAGGTTGCGACCGTCGATGATGACTTTCGAGCGCAGCTTGCTGGCCAGCAGCTCGAAATCCACCACGCGGAAATTCTTCCACTCGGTGCAGATCACCAGTGCGTCGGCATCCTCCAGGGTGTCGTCGCGGGTGGCGCACAGGTGCAGGTCATTGCGGTAGCCGTAAATGCGCCGGCATTCGGACATGGCCTCGGGGTCGTAGGCCTGCACACTGGCGCCTTCGGCCCACAGGGCATCCATCAGATAACGGCTGGGGGCTTCGCGCATGTCATCGGTGTTCGGCTTGAAGGCCAGGCCCCAGATGGCGATGGACTTGCCAGCCAGGCCTTGCGGGAACTGCGCCTTCAGCTTGCTGAACAGGATGTGCCGCTGGGTGTCGTTGACGTCGGTGACACTGCGCAGCAATTTCAGCGGCATGCCGTTGAGCTCGGCGGTGTGCAACAGGGCGCGCAGATCCTTGGGAAAGCACGAACCACCGAAGCCGCAGCCGGGGTAGATGAAGTGATAGCCGATGCGCGGGTCGGAGCCGATGCCCTTGCGCACGGCTTCGATGTCGGCGCCCAGCAGTTCGGTGAGGTTGGCCAGTTCGTTCATGAAGCTGATGCGGGTGGCGAGCATCGCGTTGGCCGCGTACTTGGTCAGCTCGGCGCTGCGGTTGTCCATGAACATCAGTTTTTCGTGGTTGCGGCAGAACGGTGCATACAGCTCGCTCAACTGCTCCCGGGCGTCAGGGTCCAGGGTGCCGACAATGATCCGGTCCGGACGCATGCAGTCGGCGAGGGCGCTGCCTTCTTTGAGGAATTCGGGGTTGGACACGATTCGCACGTTCAGGCCGCTTTTGCCGCGCCGGTGCAATTCGTTGTTGGCGGTGTCGAGTACCTGATCCGCTGTGCCGACCGGCACCGTGGATTTGATGATCAGGGTGCGATCGGCCTCCATGAAGCTTGCGATTTGCCGTGCCACGCTGAGCACATGGCTGAGGTCGGCGGAACCGTCCTCGTCAGCCGGCGTACCCACGGCGATGAAGATCAGTTCGGCGTGTTCAACGGCATCGCTGGCCTGGGTGGTAAACAGCAAGCGCCCGGCCTTGATGTTTTCTTCCAAAGTTGCCGACAGTCCCGGTTCACTGATCGGCGGAACTGCCTGTTGCAGTTGTTTAATCTTGTTCGGGTCAATATCGACGCACAACACTCGATGTCCGACATCGGCGAGTGCCGCAGCTTGAATCAGGCCAACATAGCCCGTACCAAATACGCTCACGTCCATATTGGCGTGCCTCGTAAGACGGTGGAAAGAAGATCGAATTGGAACTGTCAAAAGGGGTATAGCGCAGGGTGGGGAAAGCGTGTCAGCAAAATGACATGTTGCATGTGTATAACACCCCCGTTTTTGGGGGCGATTGGCCATCAAGTACTTGCTGTATCTGGATTTGTCCCGTCCTTGACATGCTTTTCACATTTCAAAGAAAACGATAAACGGTCGTAGGCCACAAAATACAAGGCCTGTAACGACTTGGGTGTGTCAGTTTTGAGTCAATGTTTTTTTGACGCTTTTGGCAAAAGTCGGACAATTCTTGCGCTTTGATGGCCCGCTGCTAGTGTCAGAAAATGACCGACAAGCGATTGACCATGCCCCGTCGCAAGCGTCCCGGAATCGCCATGTTTCGATATTTGAAAGAACTGCTTTTAGTTATTTATCTACTGCTTTATTCCGATTATTACCTTGAACGTTTAAACGCCATGGGTATCGGTCCGGCAGTACTACTTTTTGGCGCGATGTTTTTGGCGCTGACGTTCGCATTATTGCTAACGGCCTATATAAGGCAGACTTTCATTCGGCACTTGTTCGCATTGGCGATGTTTATTTCGGCGGTGTTCTTTGATGTCTATACCCGGGTCACTGCCGATTACCTGACGTACAGCAGTTTTGTCTCACTGGTTTATTCGGGCGGCTTCATCCAGGAAGCGGCGTATCAGTACCGGGACGTGATCGCCCACGGGGTGCTCAACGGTCTTTTGCTGTTGATCGGCATCGGCCTGCGGCCGCGTCATTCGATTCCGGTTCCCAATGCACTGAGAGTCGCGGCGCCGGTGCTGGGGGTGTTGCTGCTCAGCGCCGTACTGTTCGTGCGGGCCGGGGAAGGGGCGCGGGGCTTGCCGATCATGTACACGCCGCTGGCCTACCTCAACCTGTTTGGCTACGAGGCGCTGCACAACACTGTCGGCCCCCGTGAGCCAGTGACCCTGACGCGCAACGGCCCGGCGGTGAGTCACGACATCGTGCTGATCATCGACGAAAGCATTTCCGGCAATTACCTGGACATCAACGCGCCGTTTGGCGTGCACAGCAACCTCAAGCAAGCGCATCCGGGTGTCGAGATCTTCAACTACGGCTACGCGGCGTCCATCGCCAATTGCAGCGCCGACACCAACGTCACCCTGCGCTACGGCGGCACTCGCGCCGATTACATGCGCATCAACACCACGCTGCCGTCGATCTGGCAGTACGCGAAAAAGGCCGGCCTGCGCACGGTCTACATCGATGCCCAGCGTACCGGCGGCAACCTGCAGAACCTGATGACCGACACCGAGAAAAAGGACATCGACGAGTTCGTGCAATTTGACCAGACCAGCGTCCGCGATCGCGACATGGCCGCCGCTGCCAAGCTGATCGAACTGCTCAACGACGACAAACCGGAGCTGGTGGTGATCAACAAGGTCGGCGCGCATTTCCCGGTGCACGACAAATACCCGGACGCCTTCATGGCCTACCGCCCGACGTTGCCGCGAGGGCAGTTCACCGAAGTCGCCGACACCGGCAAGCGCGACGGTTTCAACGGCCAGCCGGATGACTGGGTGCTGTACCGCAACGCCTACAAGAACACCGTGTTGTGGAATGTCGGCGAATTTTTCTCGCGGGTGTTTGCCCAGGCCAATCTGAACAACGCACTGCTGATCTACACCTCGGACCACGGCCAGGACCTGCACGAGCGCGGTAACCCGGGGCTCAACACCCATTGCGGTGGCGACCCGGTGGAAGAGGAGGGGCTGGTGCCGCTGGTGGTGATTCAGGGCGATCAGTTGCACTCGCTCGACTGGTCGGCACAACTGGCGGCCAACAAGGATCGCTCCAGTCACTACAACATCTTTCCGACCCTGCTGCAGTTGATGGGCTACGACCTGGCGGGGATCGAATCGGTCTACGGCAAACCGCTGAGCGTGCCGACAGCGGACGATTTCACCTTCAACTACCGCTTCAATGCGCGGTTGGGGGCCAGGCCCGAGTGGAAACATATCGACCTGAACAGCATCGTCACGCCGGGTGAGTCGCCCACCAGCATTGCAGCAGGACAGTAACCCTGCGCCACCCGCTATCCGCTATCCTTGCCCCACACGGTTCGATCGGATGGCGGCATGCTGCAGGTTCAAAACGTCTTCAAGAGCTATCTCACCCCTCAAGGCCCGTTGCCCGTGTTGCAAGGCATCGACCTGACACTCAAACCGGGAAGCAGTCTGGCGCTGATGGGCGAGTCAGGCAGCGGCAAAAGCACGCTGCTGCACCTGATTGCCGGTCTGGATAAAGTCGACAGCGGCAGCATCCGCAGCGGCGAACATCGACTCGACGAAATGAGCGAAGCGCAACTGGCCAACTGGCGCCGCACGGAAATCGGTCTGGTGTTCCAGCAGTACAACCTGATCGGCAGCCTGCGCATCGAAGACAACCTGGCGTTTCAGGCACGACTCGCCGGACGCCATGATCCGCGCTGGCAGAACCATCTGGTGCAGCGTCTGGGCCTGGACGATCTGCTCAAGCGTTATCCCGAACAACTCTCTGGTGGCCAGCAGCAACGGGTCGCGCTCGGCCGGGCGTTGGCATCGCGGCCCAAGTTGTTGCTGGCCGACGAACCCACCGGCAGCCTCGACGAGTCAACCAGTGACGAGGTGCTGCGGCTGTTGCTGGAACTGCTCGAGAACACGCCGACCACCTTGCTGATGGTCACCCACAGTCAGCGCGTGGCCGCGCGACTGGCGGAGCGGGTGGTGTTGTCCAGCGGTCGACTGACGTGAGGGTTTTCCGGCTGGCCCTGATCGCCTTGCTCAGTCACTGGCGGCGACATCCGGTGCAGTTTTTCAGCGTGCTCACCGGGTTATGGCTGGCCACCAGTCTGTTGACCGGCGTCGAAGCGCTCAACAGCCAGGCGCGGGACAGTTACGCGCGAGCCAGCCGGATGATCGGCGGCGAACCCCAAGCCAGCCTGAGTGCGCCAGGTGGCGCGACGTTTTCGCAGCAGTGGTTTGTCGATCTGCGCCGTCAGGGCTGGCCGGTTTCGCCGGTGTTGCAGGGCCGTTTGATCCTCAAGGACCATGAATCTCAACGCCTGCAATTGATGGGTATCGAGCCGGTGTCGCTGCCGGCCGACAGTGCTGTGGCGGGGCAGGCGATGCCGATCGAGCGCATCGTCGAGTTCTTCAGCGCGCCGGGCAGCACCTGGATTTCCCCCGACACCTTGCAAGCGTTGAACCTGTCAGAAGGTGACACACCGCAAACCGGAACCGGTCAGACGTTGCCACCGTTACTGGCGCAGAAGGACATGGCTCCCGGTGTCTTGCTGGTGGACATCGGTGTTGCTCAACGTGTGCTCGAACAACCCGGTCAACTGTCGCGGCTGACGTTGCCCAACGATTTTCACGCCGACGTACCGGCCGCGTTCAAGGGCCGGTTGCAGCTCAAGAGCAGCGGCGAAGAAAACAATCTGGCGCGGCTGACCGAGAGTTTTCATCTCAATCTCGATGCACTTGGTTTTCTCTCGTTTGTCGTCGGCCTGTTCATCGTGCATGCGGCTATCGGTCTGGCGCTGGAACAGCGTCGTGGGCTGTTGCGTACGTTGCGCGCCTGCGGTGTCAGTGCGCGAATGCTGATTGCTTGTCTGATCGTCGAACTCGGTGCGCTGGCGTTGATCGGCGGACTGTTTGGTGTCGTCAGCGGCTACTGGCTGGCCAGTGTGCTGCTACCGGATGTCGCCGCCAGCCTGCGCGGGTTGTACGGCGCGGAGGTGGCGGGGCAGTTGCGCCTGAGTTCGTGGTGGTGGTTCAGCGGCATTGGCTTGAGTCTGCTCGGCGCGTTGCTGGCCGGGGCCAACAGCCTGTTGCGAGCGGCGCGGCTGCCGTTGTTGGCGGTGGCCGATCCGCAAGCCTGGCATGAACAGCATGCGCGCTGGTTGCGCCGACAGGGCTGGGTGGCCGGGGTGTTTGCGGCGATTGCTTTGATTGCGCTGGTGTCGGGTAACAGTCTGGCCAGTGGTTTCGTGTTGATGGCGGGGTTGTTGCTCGGCGCCGCGTTGGCGCTGCCGGTGGTGCTCAGTGCGCTGTTGAACGGCTTGCTCGGGCGCAGTCGTTCGGTGCTGGGGCAGTGGTTTCTCGCCGACTGCCGACAGCAATTGCCGGCGCTGAGTCTGGCGCTGATGGCGTTGCTGCTGGCGCTGGCGGCGAACATCGGCGCCGGCAGCATGACCACCGGTTTCCGCCAGACCTTCAACGATTGGCTTGAACAACGGCTCACTGCCGAGCTCTATCTGAACCCGAGCAATCCGGCTCAGGCGCGCGAGCTGTACAGCTGGCTCAAACAACAGCCGAGTGTCACGGCGATCCTGCCCAACTGGCAGGTTTCGGTGACGCTGCAAGGCTGGCCGACGGAAGTGTTCGGCATCATCGACCATCCGCACTATCGTCAGCACTGGCCGCTGCTCGAAGCCCGGGGCAACGACCCGTGGGCTTTGCTGGCCACCGATGACGCGGTGATGCTCAGCGAACAACTCGCGCGCCGGCTCAAGGTGCGGCCGGGCGATCGCCTGACGATTCCGACGCCGGGCCTGTCGTGGTCGCCGCGCATCGTCGGGATCTACGCCGACTACGGCAATCCCAAGGGCCATGTGCTGGTCAACAGCAATCACCTGTTGCGCAGTTGGCCGCAACTGACACCGAACCGGTTCAACCTGCGGATCGAACCGGCAAAGATCCCGGCACTGCTCAGTGCCTTGCAGGCACGCTTCCAGCTCGACGACAGCCGCATCGTCGATCAGGCGCGGCTCAAGGGCTGGTCGGTGCAGGTTTTTGAGCGGACCTTTGCCGCGACGGCCGCGCTCAACAGCCTGACGCTGGCGGTCGCCGGTGTGGCGTTGTTCATCAGCCTGCTGACCCAGAGCCAGAGCCGTCTCGGCCAACTCGCGCCGTTGTGGGCCTTGGGGGTGACGCGACGGCAATTGATGCTGCTCAACCTCGGTCAGACCTGGTTGCTGGCGGTACTGACGCTGGTGTTGGCATTGCCATTGGGCATCGGGCTGGCGTGGTGTCTGGATGCGGTGATCAACGTGCAGGCCTTTGGCTGGCGCCTGCCGTTGCGGGTGTTTCCGTTGCAGTTGCTGCAACTGACCGGGCTGGCGCTGCTGGCGACGCTACTGGCCTCGGCGTGGCCGCTGTATTCGTTGTACCGCACGCAACCGGCGGACTTGTTGAGGACGTTTGCCCATGAGGATTAACTTCGCCGTGGTGTGCCTGGCGCTGTTGCTCACTGGCTGCGACAACCCGGCACCGGAACAGAAAGGTTTTGCCGGGATGGGCGCTCAGGCGCAGGCCTTCACGCCGGTGGTGCCGGGGCGGGTGTTCAGTTTCCCGGCGGATCACGGCGCCCATGACGGTTTTCGCATCGAATGGTGGTATGTCACGGCCAATCTCAAGGATGCTCAGGGCAAAGATTTCGGCGTTCAGTGGACGTTGTTTCGCAGCGCCCTGAACGCCTCGCCGGAACAACCGGGGTGGGCCAATCAAACGATCTGGCTCGGTCATGCGGCGGTGACCTCGGCCAGCGTCCATCACGCCGCCGAGCGTTATGCCCGGGGTGGTGTCGGCCAGGCCGGGGTGCGTGCCGCGCCGTTCGAGGCGTGGATCGATGACTGGCGTTTCGTCAGTCAGGCGAGTGATCCGCTGGGCGACATGCAGCTCAGCGCAAAGGACAAAAACTTCAGCTATCAGTTGAGGCTGACTTCCAGCCGTCCGCTGGTGCTGCAAGGTGATCACGGTTTCAGTCAGAAATCCGAACAGGGACAGGCGTCGTATTACTACAGCCAGCCGTTTTTTCAGGCCAGCGGCACCCTGCAGATCGACGGCCAGACCTACACCGTCAGCGGCCCGGCCTGGCTCGACCGCGAATGGAGCAGCCAACCGCTGACCGCCAACCAGACCGGTTGGGACTGGTTCTCCCTGCATCTGGATGGCGGCGAACACGTCATGCTCTACCGCATGCGCCAGAAGCAAGGGGCGCCGTACCTCACCGGCACGTGGATTGGCGCCGATGGCCAGACCGAAACCCTGCACGCCGAGCAGATCAAGCTGACCCCGCAGGGCATTGCGAAAGTGGCCGGCCGTTCGATGCCGGTGCGCTGGTCGATCGACATTGCGCAAAAAAATCTGCAAATCACCCTCGATGCAGTCAACCCCGATGCCTGGATGAACCTGCGCATTCCGTATTGGGAAGGGCCGGTGCGCTTGAGCGGCAATCGGGGCGGGCAGGGCTATCTGGAGATGACCGGGTACTGATTGACCCGGTTCGGGGAGCAACGGCCGATCAGCGTCTATGCTCCTTGGCACGCGCGGTGCCGAGACCGATTCGGCGCCGGGTGCTGTCATCCATCACAGGGAAAGTACCGCTTATGAAGCTCAAAGCACTGACGCACGCCATTGCACTCGCCGCCACCCTTTCTGCTGCCAGCCTTTCGGCGATGGCCAACGATATCCCGCTGTCGGCCACGGTCGAGGCCGACCGGGTAACCACCAAAGTGCTGGCGGTTGACCCGGCCAATCATCAGGTTGTTCTTGAGGGGGCGGAAGGTCGCCAGGTACATATCCAGCTCAGCGACAAGGCCAAAAATCTTGGAAATCTGAAGGTGGGGGATCTGGTCAAGATCGAGGTGACTCGTTCGGTCGCCGCTTATCTGGACACTGATGTGGATAAAGGTCTGCCAGGTTCCACCGAGCGCACCGGTGAACTGCGCAATGCCGTGGGCAGCAGCAACCCGGGGGGCGAGGCTTTCCGCCAGGTTCAGGTGCAACTGAAAATCACCAAAATTGATTTGGCGACAAACCAGGTCACCCTGGAAAATCCTTCAGGCCAGTCGAAAACCCTCAACGTCGAGAAGCCTGAGATTCAGGCCAAACTGAAAGATTTGAAAGTCGGGCAGAGTGTGGTGGTCACTTACACCGATGTATTAAAAGTGACCAGTCAGCATGAAAGTTGAGTATTGACTCTACATAACGGCTGTTCTTGTACAAGTAATTGTATGAGAGCAGTCATATAAAGTGTTCAAGGTGATGAATTCAGAAAGTTTGTCGGGAAATATCGACGAATATTTCCTTTAACTTTTCAGTACATAAATTTCATGTTGAAGCAGGACGACATATCCGCCAATTTCCATTAAAATCCTTCGCGTTCGCCCAGTGTCAGGGCTCTTTACCGGTGCATGGATTGCCAGGCCATTACACTGGGCGAACACCTCCTCGGAGTGGAGGCCAAAGAATTCAGATGCAAAAAGGGCGACTGTGAAGTCGCCCTTTTTTATTGTCTTACGATTTGGCGGGTCGCATGCCTTGTTGTAACTGAAGGCGCTTGAGCGTTTCCTGGTACATGGTGGTACGGCGGTGTCGCGTGCCATATCCACCGATAGCAGCCACGGTGCCGGCCTGGATGTGATCCAGGTAGCGGAAGATCGTCCGCGGCGAGAGGCATTTGATGCCGTAGCCAAGGTTGCTTAAACGATCCTGCAGCGTGTATCCCGGGACCCGGTCATCCATCGAAAAATGCAGCCCGTGAGCCTTGATCAACCGAGCGTTCCACAAGGTGCAGAAGCTTTTCAGGTGAGTTTCCCGGTAGGGTTTTGGATCTCTGGAGGGCAACCCAAAATGCTGTTTTGCCCGGCGGAAATAGTGTTTGAAGTAACGTGAAGACAAACGCCAGGTGTCTCTAAGTACGCCTCGATCTAATTGCTCGACGCAACCGACCGCCGCTGTATCCAAAGATTGCATGCACTCATTCATCATCATCGAAAAGACAGTACTGTCAAAAACGAAAGTGTCGGTGTGCAGCAAAAACAGGTAATCGGTTTCAACTTTCGCAAGTGCCAGATCAAGCGCCTTGCCATGAGCAATATGCCCCGCTTCCTTGCCGGGTGAAGGGCGCTCGATCAAGTTGATCCAGTCCAGGGACCGCAAGTAGATCTGGCTTTCATCGGCGGAATCGTTGTCCACCACCCACACCGGAATTTGATGCTCCTTGACGTATTGCTCGAGAAACTCCAGGCACATCCGGGTTATTTCCGGCGTCTTGTAATTGACCAATACAAGACTGAAGGCGGGCAGTTGTTTTGAGGTGGAATCGATCGCACTCATGGTCTGGGCTCACTTCAAGTTGAAGGGTTCTGCTGACGGCAATCAGCCCACAGAACCGCTGCTTTGTGGCCCGGATGGTAGGGACGCAACCTTAGTTCAAGCTTAATTTTCGAGCGTCCGGGGCGGGCGACTTGTTACGGCTTGCGACACCGGCGAGGCGCTTGGCGATCAAGCGCGGTTCCACGGTAAGATGCGCCGCCATTTCAAGTTCAAGGAAGACAACGGCCCGCGCCGTTCGCCACGGATGAAACCACTTTCCCTCTACCACCCGGCCCTTTACTGGCTGCGCGTGTGGCAAAAAAGACTGTTTCGCCACATCGCCTGGCACTGCTCGAGCAAACGCTACGCACGGCCGGCCACGACGTCCGAGCGCTTGCCGTATCGCTACCTCAAACACACCTCAAAACTGATCCGCAAACTCGGCGACTCGGACCTGGCGCTGCAACACAACAAAGTCATCAACCTCAAACTCGCCGTCGCTGCCATCGACGGCGTCACCATCGCCCCCGGCGAATATTTCTCCTTCTGCCGCCTCGTCGGCCGCCCGACCCGCCAACGCGGCTACGTCGAAGGCATGGAACTGTCCTTCGGCCAGGCCCGCACCGGCATCGGCGGCGGCATCTGCCAACTCAGCAACCTCATCCACTGGATGGCCATTCACTCACCCCTGGTCGTCATCGAACGCGCCAACCACAGCTTCGACCCCTTCCCGGACGACGGCCGCGTCCTGCCATTCGGCTCCGGCGCAGCGATCTTCTACAACTACATCGACCTGGTACTGCACAACCCGACGGATCGCAGCTTTCAGCTGAAGCTGAGGGTGGGGGAGACGCAACTGGAAGGGGAGTTGTTGTGCGACCGGGAACGGGCTTATCGGTATCACGTGTTCGAGGTGGGGCATCGGTTTGTGCGGGAGGGGGAG
>NZ_JAFGYZ010000035.1:0-52584 GCF_017491585.1 Pseudomonas sp. 58(2021) | reverse complement strand
GATGAGAATGGCCGTCGATGTCGATCTGCAATGTGCAGGCGCTTTTGTCGATCAGGAACGAGAACAGCCGGATCAGCGGATACACCGTCGGCCGCCCGCCGACGATGCCGGTCAGGCCCGGCGCCATGCCGGTGGCGGCCTGGGCGATCTCGCGGGAGAACAGGATCAGCGCCTGTTTGTTCGGGTGGCGCACGGCGAGTTTGATCACCACTTCGCGGCTGTCCCGGCGCTGGCCGTGAGGGCCGTAGGTGGCTTCGCTGCCAAGCAGCTCGATATGGGTTTCGGTGTAAGGGCCCCAGCCGCGTTGCTCGAGCATTTCCGAAGTCTTGTCGATGATCGCCTGACTGACGCGCCGAGCCTTTTCCACCGCATCGATGCCGGCGATCAGGCAACTGGCGGTACAGCGGAAACCGTCCGGGTATGTCGCACTGACCTTGTATTTGTCGCTGGGTGGCAGGCCTTTGGCGCCGTGGACCCGAACCGCGTTTTTGCCTTGTTGCTGAAGTTTGACCTGACTGAAATCGCAGACCACATCGGGCAACAGATAGGCCTGGGGATCGCCGATTTCGTAAAGCATCTGTTCGCCGACGGTCAGCGGCGTGACCAATCCGCCGGAGCCTTCGGGTTTGCTGACAATGAACTGGCCGTCGGCGCTGACTTCGACGATCGGAAAGCCGATGTGTTCGTAATCCGGCACGTCGCGCCAATCGGTGAAGTTGCCGCCGGTGCACTGCGCGCCGCATTCGATGATGTGCCCGGCCAGGGCGGCTTGCGCGAGTTTGTCGTAGTCGTGCCACGACCAGCCGAATTCATGCGCCAGTGCGGCGCTGACCACTGCACTGTCGACCACCCGGCCTGTAATCACAATATCGGCGCCCAGGCGCAGCGCTTCGACAATGCCCGGCGCGCCGAGGTAGGCGTTGATCGACACGCACATCGGCGGCAGCGGGGCGCCGCTGAACATTTCCGTGATGCCTTGGGAGGCGAGGTGTTTGAAGTGAGGTTGCAGGTCATCGCCCGACAGCACGGCGATTTTCAGTGCCACGCCAGCCTTGTCGCAGGCCGCTTGCAGGGCGGCGGCACAGGCCTGGGGATTGACCCCGCCGGCATTGCTGATGACGCGTATCTTCTGTTCGGCCAGTTGCGGCAGCAGGGGCGCCAGGACTTCGATGAAGTCCCCGGCGAACCCAGCCTGCGGGTCCTTCATTCGCGCGCCGGCCATGATCGACATCGTGATCTCGGCCAGGTAGTCGAACACCAAATAATCCAGCTTTCCACCGGCTACAAGCTGCGCGGCGGCGGTCGAGGTGTCTCCCCAGAATGCGCTGGCGCATCCGATGCGAACCGTGGTGGGCATTTTCATCTCCGACTCAGCAACCTGTGACAGAAGTGCATCGAGGCTACCAAGCAAGCGCTTGGTTTGTAAACAGGCGAAATTATCTTCTGCCCAAGCGCTTGCTTGGTCGCGGCCGGCGGCTTAAATTGCCCGCGCAACCCTGCGGTTTCAGGGCGGCAGACGACTGAACGACTGTAGGAGAGAACGGGTGGACGAGCAAAAAGCCCTGAAGGTCATGCGCGAACTGGTCGACGAAGGCCAGTTGACCGACCCGGACAGCGCTCGCGGCAAACTGCTGCAAGTGGCGGCCCACCTGTTTCGCAACAAGGGCTACGAACGCACCACGGTGCGCGACCTGGCGGGCGCCGTGGGTATTCAGTCAGGCAGCATCTTTCATCACTTCAAAAGCAAGGATGAAATCCTGCGCGCAGTGATGGAAGAAACCATCCGCTACAACACGGCGCTGATGCGGGCGGCCCTGGCCGATGCGGCCAATGTCCGCGAGCGGGTGCTGGCGCTGATCCGCTGCGAATTGCAGTCGATCATGGGCGGCAGCGGCGAAGCGATGGCGGTGCTGGTGTATGAATGGCGCTCGCTGTCCGAAGACGGTCAGGCCAAAGTGCTGGCGCTGCGGGACATCTACGAAGAACTCTGGCTGCAAGTGCTGGGCGAGGCCAAGGAGGCAGGGTTCATTCGAGGTGACGTGTTCATTACCCGACGTTTTCTCACGGGCGCGCTGTCCTGGACCACCACCTGGTTCCGCGCCGGCGGCAGTCTGAGCCTCGATCAACTGGCCGAAGAAGCGCTGATTCTGGTGCTTGAAGAAGGCTGATCACTTTCTATCGGCCCGGGAAACTGGCTAACTGGGCGAAACCGCCTAGCTTGAATGCATGGAACGGTACTTTTTCGGGGAGTGGGGTGTTTTGAAGTCTTCGTCAAATCGGACGGCCGCCGGGCTGATGTTCGCAGCGCTGGCTGCATCCTGGGTTTTGCCTGCTCAGGCGGTGCAAGTGGTTCGGGTGGGGGCTGCGCATTTCCCGCCTTACACCATTCGCCCGGAAAACGGCGCCGACACGGGGCTGCTGCCGGAATTGGTCGCTGCATTGAACAGTGCTCAGAGCGACTACCGTTTTGAGCTTGTCCCCACCTCGATTCCACGACGGTTCGGCGATTTCAAGGAGGGCCGCACGGACATGGCGATCTTCGAGAATCCGGACTGGGGCTGGAAAGACATTCCCCACACCACGGTCGACATGGGGCTGGAAGACGCGGAGATTTTCGTCGCGGAAAACGAACCCGGTCGCCAGCAGAATTACTTCGCCGATCTCAAGGGCAAGCGCCTGGCGTTGTACAGCGGCTATCACTACGAGTTCGCCAACTTCAATGCCGACCCCAAATACCTCGCGGAAACCTACAACGCCACGCTGACCTATTCCCACGACAGCAACCTGTTGATGGTGCTGCGCGGTCGGGCGGACATCGCCCTGGTCACTCGCTCGTATCTGTTCGATTACCTGCTGCGCAACGCAAAGGTACGCGACGAGTTGCTGGTGTCCCAGCGCATCGACCAGATCTACCACCACTACGCGATTCTCAGGCCAGAGGCACCGATTACCGGCGAAGCGTTCGGCAAGCTGCTGCAAGGCCTGCGTGACAGCGGGCAGATGCTGAAGATCTTCGATCCGTACAAGATCGCCGTGGTGCCGGTGCCTCGCCCATGAGTTGCGGTTTTTACCGTCCGGCCTAAATTTCCCGCCCCGGCTCACGTCCCATCGTTGAACTGTCGACGATTATCGTGAGCCCGACCCATGTCCAATCTGAATGACCTGATTGCCCTGGCCTTGCCTTCGGGCAGTCAACTGATAGCCGATGCCACTGAAAGCCGTCTGAGCCTGAGCCTGGACGGGCAACCGCTGATTCGCCTGCGCCTTGATCGTGAAGGTCAGGGGCCGATCCAGATCGATGAACGTTATGCATTGCCACCGGGCCAGGCGCTGTGGGCAGCCTGTTATTGGCTGTTTGCCCGGGATCCGGCGCGTCAGCAATTGATCTGGCAACTGGATCAGGCGCCGACCGAAGCCTTGCTCAGCGGTTTGCTGGTGAGCACGGACGTGGCGGGCGAATACCGCTGTGAACGCACACTCTTCTGGCAACTGCCGCAACCGTGGCTGGGTACTTCGCTGACCGGCAGCTACCCGCAGCAAATGGTCATCAGCAACGGCAAGCGTCATCCGCTGCGTCCGGTGAAGCCGCGAGGTGAAGTCTATCGGCGTTTCGATGCGCGTCTCGGTGCGTGGATTTCCCTGCGGACCGTGGAGATCGAGCAGGATCTGGCGCGTTTCAACCGCTGGCAGAACAGTCCGCGAGTCGCCAGTTTCTGGCAGGAAGAGGGCAGCCTGGAACAGCATCGCGAGTACCTGAGCAAGCTCGACGCCGATCCGCATACGCTGACTCTGATCGGCTGTTTCAACGACCAGCCGTTCGCTTACTTCGAAGCCTACTGGGCCAAGGAAGATCGCATCGCGCCGTTCTACGATGCCGACAATTACGACCGTGGCATTCACATGCTGGTCGGGGAAGAAGACCATCGCGGCCCGCACAAGGTGGCGAGCTGGTTGTCGGCATTGGTGCACTACCTGTTTCTGGATGATCCGCGTACTCAGCGCGTCGTCGCCGAGCCGCGTGCCGACAACGCGAAGATGATCGGCCACATGCACAACCAGTGCTTCCACTGCGAAAAGGAGTTCGACTTCCCGCACAAGCGTGCGGCGTTGATGATCCTGGGGCGCGAGCGGTTTTTTGATCGCTGCAAACTGGCGTGACGTTTCGCTGAAACAAAAAAGATCGCAGCCCTTCAACGAAGGCTGCGATCTTTTTTTGGGTGGCCTGCTGTCAGCGACGGTTTGCGGTCATGACATCTGCACGGCTGCCCGACACCTTGCGGCAATGCACCAGCGCATCGCGAATCATGAAATTGACCAGGGTCGGCGAAACGCCGAGTTCCTTGGCGATGTCCTTTTGCGGTACGCCGTGCAGACGGTACATCTCGAAGGCGTAGCGCGTGCGGACCGGCAGCTCGGTCAATGCATCGGCAATGTGTTCCAGGGTCGAGAAGTTGATGTGCGAGGTTTCCGGCGAAGCGCCCTGAATGACCACGTTCAACCCTTCCTCCTCGGGGCCGGCGTACTTCTGCTCCAGCGCCTGTTTGCGGTAGTGATCGATGGCCAGATTGCGCACGATCTGGAACAGATAACTCAGCTGGGCCTTGATCGACGACGTGATCGGCGGCGCCGATTGCAGTCGGAAGAACGCATCCTGCACCACATCTTCGGCGCGTGACCGGCAGCCGGTAATGCGAGCTGCAATCTTGACCAGAATCAGTCGATTGTCGACGAATGCCTGAAGTAGCGGTGAATCGCACCTGCTTGTGGATACTTGTTCCGTCATGGAAATCACCTTGCTGCCAATAGGTTAGTGGGACGTCTGGGGGACGGGCCGTCCTACACATCGAGCGACAAATTATGTTGAATGATAATGATTGTCAATTGAGAAAGAGGGCTAATGATCCATAACGGTGCGAACTGAGAACTGCGACACGCCGCCGCACTCGTCCAAGCGCCCAGCCCCATTGGCGATCCAGCCTGCCGACTAATTATTTCAAGACGTCATCCGTTCTCATTGGTGAATGGATCCGGGTACGCAGCCCCGGACCTACCGCATTCCAATGCCTTGCACGGTCGGCGAAGACCGTGTCCCGCATGCCTTGCTCAGGCATGCCGCAGCCAACCCGATTCCACCAGCAAGCCGAATTCAGGCAGGAAACCTCATGACCGACGCGTTCGAACTCCCCAGCACCCTGGTCCAAGCCCTTCAGCGCCGCGCGGCCCTGACGCCGGATCGGCTGGCCTTGCGCTTTCTCGCCGAAACCGAGGAGCAGGCTGTGGTGCTCAGTTATCGCGAACTCGATCAGCGCGCCCGCACCATCGCCGCGGCGTTGCAGGCCGAGGCCGGATTCGGTGATCGCGCGGTGCTGCTGTTTCCCAGCGGCCCGGATTACGTCGCGGCGTTCTTCGGTTGCCTGTACGCGGGTGTGATCGCGGTGCCGGCCTATCCGCCGGAGTCGGCCAAGCGTCACCATCAGGAACGCCTGCTGTCGATCATCGCCGACGCCGAACCGCGTCTGCTGCTGACCAGCGCCGGCCTGCGCGACGCCTTGCAGCAAATCGAAGGCGCGCCGCCGCTGTTGTGCGTCGACACCCTCGACAACGCGCTGGCCGAGCGTTGGGTCGAGCCGACCTTGCCGCAAGACCACATCGCTTTCCTGCAATACACCTCCGGCTCCACCGCGCTGCCCAAAGGCGTGCAGGTCAGCCACGGCAACCTGGTGGCCAATGAACTGCTGATTCGCCACGGTTTCGGCATCGACGTGAACCCGGACGACGTGATCGTCAGCTGGCTGCCGCTGTACCACGACATGGGCCTGATCGGCGGTCTGCTGCAACCGATCTTCAGCGGCGTACCGTGCATCCTGATGTCGCCGGCATACTTCCTCGGCCGGCCGTTGCGCTGGCTCGAAGCGATCAGCCAATACGGCGGCACCATCAGCGGCGGACCTGACTTTGCCTATCGACTGTGCAACGAACGGGTCAGCGAATCGGCGCTGGAACGCCTCGACCTGAGTCGCTGGCGCGTGGCCTATTCGGGTTCCGAACCCATCCGTCTCGACACCCTCGAACGCTTCGCCGAGAAATTCACCGCGTGCGGTTTCAGCGAAGACAGCTTCATGGCGTCCTACGGTCTGGCGGAAGCGACCCTGTTCGTCGCCGGCACACCGCGCGGCACAGGGATTCCTGCATTGCGCGTCGACGATCAGGCTCTCGCGCAGAACCGCGCCGAAGCGGGCGAGGGCAGTCCGATCATGAGCTGCGGCATCAGCCAGCCCGATCATGCGGTGCTGGTCGTTGAGCCGAGCACGCTTGAAGCGCTGGCCGACAACGCTGTGGGTGAAGTCTGGGCCGCCGGCCCGAGCATCGCCCTCGGCTACTGGCGCAACCCCGAGGCCAGCGCCAGGACCTTTGTCCAGCACGCCGGCCAGACCTGGCTGCGCACCGGTGACCTGGGCTTCATTCGCGGCGGCGAACTGTTCATCACCGGTCGCCTGAAAGACATGCTGATCGTGCGCGGTCACAACCTCTATCCGCAGGACATCGAGAAGACGGTCGAGAACGAAGTGGAGGTGGTGCGCAAGGGCCGCGTTGCGGCGTTCGCGGTCAATCAGAATGGCGAGGAAGGCATCGGCATCGCAGCGGAAATCAGCCGCAGCGTGCAGAAAATCCTCCCGCCCGAAGCGCTGATCAAAGCCATTCGCCAGGCCGTGGCCGAGGCGTATCAGGAAGCACCGAGCGTGGTGGTGCTGCTCAATCCAGGCGCATTGCCGAAGACCTCCAGCGGCAAGCTGCAACGTTCGGCCTGCCGCAATCGTCTGGCCGACGGCAGCCTCGACAGCTACGCCGTATTCCCATCAGGCACTGCTGAAACCGCTCATGAGTCGACCGCGTCCGCCTCCGAACTGGAAACGCTGATCGGCAAAATCTGGGCTGAGCAACTGAACGTCCAGCAAGTCAACGCCGACGATCACTTCTTCCTGCTCGGCGGTAACTCAATCGCCGCCACCCAAGTGATCGCCAAGGTTCGCGAAGAGCTGAGCCTGGAGCTGAACCTGCGCATGTTGTTCGAAGCGCCAACCCTGTCCGCTTTCGCCGCTGCCGTGGCGCAGCAGCAACAGGACGGCAGCAGCGCCCAAGGGGAAATCACTGCGTTGTCGCGCAACGAAGCACTGCCGCAATCCCTGGCGCAAAACCGTCTGTGGATCACCTGGCAGCTCGACCCGCACAGCAGCGCCTACAACATTCCCGGCGCCCTGCGCCTGCGTGGCGAACTGGACGAGGATGCCCTGCGCGCCAGTTTCCAACAACTGATCGAGCGCCACGAATCCCTGCGTACGCGTTTCTTCGAACGCAACGGCGTGGCCCTGCAACAGGTCGAAGCGGCGGGCGAGTTCAACCTGCAACTGATCGACATCAGCGACCTGCCGGCCAGCGAGCGTGAAGCCCGCGCACAACAGATCCGCGAAGACGAAGCCCGTACCCGGTTCGACCTGGAGGAAGGCCCGCTGCTGCGGGTGACGCTGGTTCGCCTCGACGACGAAGATCACCAACTGCTGGTGACGATGCACCACATCATCGCCGACGGCTGGTCGCTGAATGTGCTGATCGACGAGTTCTCGCGTCTGTACGCCGCCGCTTCCCAAGGCCAGCGTGTAGAGCTGGCGCCGCTGCCGACCCAATACGCCGATTACGGCAGCTGGCAGCGCCAGTGGCTGGCGCAAGGCGAGGGCGAGCGGCAACTGGCGTACTGGAAAGCGCAATTGGGTGATGAGCATCCAACGCTGGAACTGGCGACTGACCATCCGCGTTCCGCCAAACAGATTCACAGTGCTGCACGCCACAGCGTTCGACTGGGGACCAGCCTCAGCGAATCAATCCGCCAGACTGCCCAGGCCCATCAATCCACGCCGTTCATGTTGTTGCTCTCGGCGTTCCAGAGCCTTTTGCATCGCTACAGCGGCCAACGCGACATCCGCATCGGCGTACCCAACGCCAACCGTCCGCGTCTGGAAACCCAGGGCCTGATCGGCTTCTTCATCAACACCCAGGTGCTGCGCGCCGACGTCGATTCGCGACTGCCGTTCACCGAACTGCTGGCGCAAACCCGTCAGGCTGCGCTTGATGCTCAGGCGAATCAGGACCTGCCATTCGAACAACTGCTCGAAGCCTTCCCGCAGGCGCGCGAACAAGGTCTGTTCCAGGTCATGTTCAACCACCAGCAACGCGACCTGAGTGCGCTCAAACGTCTGCCGGGCCTGCTCGCCGAAGAACTGCCGTGGCACAGCCGCGAGGCCAAGTTCGATCTGCAATTGCACAGTGAAGAAGACCGTAATGGTCGCCTGAGCCTGTCGTTCGACTATGCCGATGAGCTGTTCGACGCGACGACCATCGAGCGCCTTGCCGAACATTTCAGCAACCTGTTGCGCGCTGTCTGCGAACGTCCGGAGCAGGCCATCGGTGACCTGCCGCTGCTGACCGGCGGCGAATATTCTCAGCAAGACGCGTGGAGCGTCGCCCCGTGCGCCCCGGCGCAACAATGGCTGCCGGAGCTGCTGAATGATCAAGCGCGTCAGACGCCTGATCGCACCGCGCTGGTGTGGGACGGCGGCAGCCTGGACTTCGCCGAACTGCACGCCCAGGCCAACCGTCTCGCCCATTACCTGCGCGACAAAGGTGTCGGCCCGGACGTCTGCGTGGCGATAGCCGCCGAGCGTTCGCCGCAACTGCTGATCGGCCTGCTGGCGATCATCAAGGCTGGCGGTGCCTACGTGCCGCTGGATCCGGATTACCCGGCCGAGCGCCTGGCCTACATGCTCAGCGACAGCGGTGTCGAACTGCTGCTGACCCAGACTGCATTGCTCGACCGCTTGCCGGCCAGCGAAGGCGTCAGCGTGATCGCCATGGACACCCTGCACCTGGAAAACTGGCCGAGCCAGGCGCCGGGCCTGCACCTGCACGGCGACAACCTCGCCTACGTGATTTACACCTCCGGTTCCACCGGCCAGCCGAAAGGCGTGGGCAACACTCACGCGGCGCTGGCCGAACGGCTGCAATGGATGCAGAACACGTATCGTCTTGACCATACCGACGTGCTGATGCAAAAGGCGCCGATCAGTTTTGATGTGTCGGTGTGGGAATGCTTCTGGCCGCTGATCACCGGCGCGCGCCTGCTGATCGCCGGCCCCGGTGAGCATCGCGATCCGCATCGCATCGCGCAGCTGGTTCAACAGTACGGCGTGACCACGCTGCACTTCGTGCCGCCGCTGCTTTCGCTGTTTATCGATGAACCGTTGAGCGCCGAATGCACCAGCCTGCGTCGCGTATTCTCCGGCGGTGAAGCGCTGCTGGCGGAATTGCGCAACCGCGTGCTGGCGCAACTGCCGGCGGTGCAACTGCACAACCGTTATGGCCCGACCGAAACCGCGATCAACGTCACCCATTGGCATTGCAGTGTGGCCGATGGCGAGCGTTCGCCGATTGGCCGTCCGCTGGGCAACGTGGTCTGCCGCGTGCTCGACAGCGATCTCAATCCAGTGCCGTCCGGTGTGCCGGGTGAACTGTGCATCAGCGGCATCGGTCTGGCCCGTGGTTACCTCGGTCGCCCGGCGCTGACCGCCGAGCGTTTCGTGGTCGATCCGCTGGGCGAGCAGGGCGCACGCCTATACCGCACCGGTGACCGCGCACGCTGGACGAATGATGGCGTGATCGAATACCTCGGCCGTCTCGATCAGCAGGTCAAACTGCGTGGCTTCCGCGTCGAGCCGCAAGAGATCGAAGCCTGTCTGCTCGCTCAGGACGGTGTGGCTCAGGCCGCCGTACTGGTGCGTGAAACCGTCGCCGGCCCGCAACTGATCGGCTACTTCACAGCCGCGGACGCCAATGAAGATCAGGACGTACAAATCGCTCGCCTGATAACCGCACTGGCCGCCGAACTGCCGGAATACATGGTCCCGGCGCAACTGATGCGCCTGGACGCAATGCCCCTGAGCCCGAGCGGCAAACTCGACCGCCGCGCCTTGCCCGAGCCGCAATGGCAGGTGCGCGAACACGTCGAGCCGGTCACCGAGCTGGAACAGCAGATCGCCGCAATCTGGCGCGAAGTGCTCGGCCTGAAACAGATCGGCCTGCGCGACGACTTCTTCGCCCTCGGCGGTCACTCGCTGCTGGCCACGCAAATCATCTCCCGCACCCGCCAGGCCTGCGACGTTGAGCTGCCGCTGCGTGCCTTGTTCGAGCACAGCGAACTCGGTGATTTCGCCGAGCAGATCCGCCAGATCCAGGCCAGCGGCCGTACCAACAAACAGCCGCCGATCGCCAAGGTTGATCGCAGCAAACCGGTGCCGCTCTCCTATTCCCAACAGCGCATGTGGTTCCTCTGGCAGATGGAGCCGGACAGCCCGGCGTACAACGTCGGCGGCATGGCGCGGCTGCGTGGCGTCTTGCATGTCGAGCGTTTCGAAGCGGCGCTGCAAGCGCTGATCCTGCGCCACGAAACCCTGCGCACCACGTTCCCGAGCATCGACGGCGTGGCCCGTCAACAGGTGCATGCCGAGACCGGTGTGCGCATGGACTGGAAGGATTTCTCGACACTCGCCGCCGATGTGCGCGAACAGAAAGCCCAGCAACTGGCCGACGACGAAGCGCACCTGCCGTTCGATCTGGAGACCGGCCCGCTGCTGCGCGCCTGCCTGGTCAAGACCGCCGAGCACGAGCATTACTTCGTCCTGACCCTGCACCACATCGTCACCGAAGGCTGGGCGATGGACATCTTCGCCCGGGAACTCAGTGCGCTGTATGAAGCGTTCGTCGATGACCGCGAATCGCCGCTGGAACCGCTGACGGTGCAGTACCTCGACTACAGCGTGTGGCAGCGCAACTGGCTGGAGTCCGGCGAGCGTCAGCGTCAGCTCGACTACTGGACCGCGCAACTGGGCCGCGTACATCCACTGCTGGAACTGCCGGGCGACCGTCCGCGTCCGCCGGTGCAAAGTCACCGGGGCGAGCTGTTCCGTTTTGACCTCAGCGACGACCTCGCTGCCCGCGTCCGGGCATTCAACGCGCAGAACGGCCTGACCCTGTTCATGACCATGACCGCCGCCCTCGCGACCCTGCTTTACCGCTACAGCGGCCAGACCGATCTGCGCATCGGCGCGCCGGTGGCCAACCGGATCCGCCCGGAAAGCGAAGGCCTGATCGGCGCGTTCCTCAACACTCAAGTGCTGCGTTGCCAGCTCGACGGCCAGATGTCGGTCGGCGAATTGTTCGAGCAGGTGCGCCACACCGTGATCGAAGGTCAGTCCCATCAGGACCTGCCGTTCGACCATCTGGTGGAGGTGTTGCAGCCACCGCGCAGCGCGGCGTACAACCCGTTGTTCCAGGTGATGTGCAACGTGCAGCGCTGGGAATTCCAGCAGAGCCGCATGCTCGCCGGCATGACCGTCGAGTACCTGGCCAACGATGCGCGGGCGACCAAGTTCGACCTCAACCTGGAAGTCACCGACCTCGACCATCGCCTCGGTTGCTGCCTGACTTACAGCACCGACCTGTTCGACGAACCGACGATTGCACGCATGGCCAGGCACTGGCGCAACCTGCTGGAAGCGCTGATCGCCGACCCGCAGCAGCGCCTCAGCGAATTGCCATTGCTCGATGCACCTGAGCAACAACAGTTGCTCGACAGCCTAGGCGTCGAGCCGGGCGAGCATCGTCTCGACCAGTGCATCCATCACCTGTTCGCCGAACAGGCGCTGGCGCGTAAAGATGCGCCGGCCCTGACCTTCGCCGGACGGACCCTGAGCTACGCCGAACTCGACGCCCGTGCCAATCGTCTGGCCTGGGCCCTGCGTGAACGCGGTGTCGGCCCGCAAGTGCGGGTCGGTCTGGCGCTGGAGCGCTCGCTGGAAATGGTCGTCGGCCTGCTGGCGATCCTCAAGGCCGGTGGCGCCTATGTGCCACTGGACCCGGAATACCCGCTCGACCGTTTGCATTACATGATCGAAGACAGCAGTGTCGGTCTGCTGCTCAGCGACCGCGCGATGTTCAAGGCCCTCGGCGAACTGCCGTCGAACGTGGCGCGCTGGTGCCTGGAGGATGACAGCGCGGCGCTGGCCGATTACCCGGCCACCGAACTTCCGTTCATCAGCCTGCCGCAGCATCAGGCGTACCTGATTTACACCTCGGGTTCCACCGGCAAGCCGAAAGGCGTGGTGGTGTCCCACGGTGAAATCGCCATGCACTGCCAGGCGGTGATCGAGCGCTTCGGCATGCGTCCCGACGACTGCGAACTGCACTTCTATTCGATCAACTTCGACGCCGCCACCGAGCGTCTGCTGGTGCCGCTGCTCAGCGGCGCGCAGGTGGTGCTGCGTGCGCAAGGTCAGTGGGACGCGGAAGAAATCTGCGGCCTGATCCGCGAACACCGGATCAATATTCTCGGCTTCACCCCGAGTTACGGCAGCCAGTTGGCGCAGTTCCTCGCCACGCAAAACGACATCCTCCCTGTGCGGATGATCATCACCGGCGGCGAAGCGCTGACCGGCGAACACCTGCAACGGATTCGTGCAGCATTCAAGCCGAGCCTGTTCTTCAACGCCTACGGCCCGACCGAAACCGTGGTCATGCCGCTCGCCAGTCTCGTGCCAGAAGTGCTGGAAGAGGGCGCCGGCAGCGTGCCGATCGGCAGTGTGATCGGTGATCGCGTGGCCTACATTCTCGACGCCGATCTGGCGCTGGTGCCGCAAGGCGCGACGGGTGAATTGTTCGTCGGTGGCGCCGGTCTGGCGGTGGGGTATCACGAGCGTGCGGGCATCACCGCCGAACGTTTCGTCGCCGACCCGTTTGCCGCCGATGGCGGGCGCATGTACCGCACCGGCGACCTGGTGCGCCAGCGCGCCGACGGTCTGGTGGAATACCTGGGGCGTATCGACCATCAGGTGAAAATCCGTGGTTTCCGGATCGAACTGGGCGAGATCGAAACGCGCCTGCTCGATCACGACTCGATCCGCGAAGCGGTGGTGCTGGCGCTGGAGGCACTGAGTGGCAAGCAACTGGTCGGCTATCTCGTGACCGAGGTCGCTTCGCGAAGCGAAGCCGAGCAAGCCGAACTGCGCGAAGCCCTGAAGGCGCACCTGAAGACGCAACTGCCGGACTACATGGTGCCCACGCATCTGATTCTGCTGGCGAGCATGCCGCTGACCGCCAACGGCAAACTCGATCGCCGCGCCTTGCCGGCACCGGACCCGGAGCTCAATCGCCAGGATTACGTGGCGCCCAGCAACGAGCTGGAGCAGGCCCTGGCGCAGATCTGGTGCGAAGTGCTCAACGTCGAGCAGGTCGGTCTGAAGGACAACTTCTTCGAACTGGGCGGCGACTCGATTCTGTCGATTCAAGTGGTCAGCCGTGCGCGTCAGCAAGGCATTCACTTCAGCCCGCGTGACCTGTTCCAGCACCAGACCGTGCAGACGTTGGCGGCTGTCGCCAGCCGCAGTGAAACCGTGACCGCCGAGCAAGGTCTGGTGACTGGCGAATCGCGTCTGACGCCGATCCAGCACTGGTTCTTCGACACCGAAATTCCCGAGCGTCAGCACTGGAACCAGGCGTTGCTGCTGGAGCCGACTGTTGCGCTGGAACCTCATCGTCTGGAGCAAGCGCTGTTGGCGGTAATCGAGCAGCATGACGCCCTGCGTCTGCGCTTCAGCGAGATCAACGGTGCATGGCAAGCGACCCATCTACCGGTGACCGATGCCGCCGTGCTGTGGCAAGTCCGCGTGCCGTCGATGGACAAGTGCACCGAGCTGTTCGCCGATGCTCAGCGCAGTCTCGA
This sequence comes from Pseudomonas sp. 58(2021), assembly GCF_017491585.1. Classification (NCBI taxonomy): domain Bacteria; kingdom Pseudomonadati; phylum Pseudomonadota; class Gammaproteobacteria; order Pseudomonadales; family Pseudomonadaceae; genus Pseudomonas; species Pseudomonas sp. 58(2021). The sequence continues at coordinate 38,759 of NZ_JAFGYZ010000035.1, read as the reverse complement.
CCTCACCCAGGGCCCGCTGCTGCGCGCAGTGCTGGTCGATGGGCTGGACGCTCAGCAACGGCTGTTCATCGCGATTCATCACCTGGTGGTCGACGGTGTGTCGTGGCGCGTGCTGCTCGACGATCTGCAAACTGTGTATCGCCAACTCGACGCCGATCAGTCGGTGAAACTGCCGGCGAAAACCAGCGCCTTCAAGGACTGGGCGGCGCGTTTGCAGGCTTACGCCGGCAGCGAATCCCTGCGTGAAGAACTGAGCTGGTGGCAAGCGCAACTGGCCGGTCCGAACGCCGATTTGCCGTGCGAACGTCCCGAGGGCGGTCGCGAGAATCGCCATGCGCAAACCGTCAGCGTGCGTCTGGATGCCGAGCGCACCAAGCAGCTATTGCAACAGGCACCGAGCGCCTACCGCACGCAGGTCAACGACCTGTTGCTGACGGCGCTGGCCCGCGTGCTGTGCCGCTGGAGCGGTCAGCCGTCAGCGCTAATTCAACTGGAAGGCCACGGCCGTGAAACCCTGTTCGACGAGATCGACCTGACCCGCACCGTCGGCTGGTTCACCAGCGCTTATCCGTTGCGCCTGACCCCGCACAACATCGAAGAAGCCGCAGGGCAGGGCGCTTCGATCAAGGCGATCAAGGAACAACTGCGCGCCGTGCCGCACAAAGGGCTGGGCTATGGCGTGCTGCGTTATCTCGCCGATGACGCCAGTCGTCAGAGCATGGCGGCGTTGCCGAACGCGCCGATCACCTTCAACTACCTCGGCCAGTTCGACCAGAGCTTCGGCAGCGACACGCTGTTCCGTCCGCTGGATGAATCGGTCGGCGCGGCCCACGATCCGCATGCACCATTGCCGAACGAGTTGAGCGTCGACAGTCAGGTGTACGGCGGGGAACTGCTGCTGCGCTGGACGTTCAGCGCCGAACGCTACGACGCGCAGACCATCAACGAGCTGGCCGATGCCTACGTCGGCGAGTTGCAGAGCCTGATCGAACATTGCCTGCAGGACGAGGCCGGTGGCCTGACGCCGTCGGACTTCCCGCTGGCGAAACTGACCCAGGCTCAACTTGACGCACTGCCGGTGCCGGCGGCGCACATCGAAGACGTGTACCCGCTGACGCCGATGCAGGAAGGCATGCTGCTGCACACCTTGCTAGAACCGGGCACCGGTCTGTACTACATGCAGGATCGCTACCGCATCAACAGCGAACTCGACCCCGAGCGTTTCGCCCAGGCGTGGCAAGCGGTGGTCGCCCGTCACGAAGCGTTGCGTGCATCGTTCTGCTGGAACGTCGGCGAAGACATGTTGCAAGTGATCCACACCCCGGGTCGCACGCCGATCGAGTATCTGGACTGGAGCGCCATCGCTGACGTGGAGCAGGAACCGAAACTGCAAGCGCTGCTCAAGGCCGAGCGCGAGGCCGGGTTCGATCTGCTCAATCAGGCACCGTTCCACCTGCGCCTGATCAAGGTCGGCGCGGCGCGTTACTGGTTCATGATGAGCAACCACCACATCCTGATCGATGCCTGGTGCCGCTCGCTGCTGATGAACGATTTCTTCGAGATCTACACCGCGCTGGGCGAAGGTCGCCAAGCGCAACTGGCAGTGCCGCCGCGCTACCGCGATTACATCGGCTGGCTGCAACGCCAGAGCCTGGCCGAGGCACGTCAGTGGTGGCAGCAGAACCTGCAAGGGTTCGAGCGCACCACGCCGATCCCGAGCGACCGTCCGTTCCTGCGTGAACACGCCGGTGAAAGCGGCGGCATGATCGTTGGCGACCGCTACACCCGACTCAAAGTCGAGGACGGCGCCCGTCTGCGCGAACTGGCTCAGGCTCATCAGCTGACCATCAACACCTTCGCCCAGGCGGCGTGGGCGCTGGTGCTGCGCCGCATGAGCGGTGATCGGGACGTGCTGTTCGGCGTGACCGTGGCCGGGCGTCCGGTGGAGATGCCGGAGATGCAACGCACCGTCGGCCTGTTCATCAACAGCATCGCGCTGCGGGTGCAGATCCCGGCTGACGATCAGCGCGCCAGCGTGCGTCAGTGGCTGAGCGCTCTGCTCGACAGCAACATGCAATTGCGCGAGTACGAATACCTGCCGCTGGTGAACATCCAGGAACAAAGCGAACTGCCGAAAGGCCAGCCGCTGTTCGACAGCCTGTTCGTGTTCGAAAACGCCCCGGTAGAAGTCTCGGTACTGGACCGTGCGCAGAGCCTCAACGCGACCTCGGACTCGGGCCGTACCCACACCAACTTCCCGCTGACCGCCGTTTGCTATCCGGGCGACGACCTGGGTCTGCATCTGTCCTACGACCAGCGTTATTTCGACGAGTCGACCATCGAACGCATGCTCGGCGAGTTCAAGCGTCTGTTGCTGGCGCTGGTCGACGGCTTCCATGGCGACATGGCTGACCTGCCGCTGCTGGGCCATGAGGAACAGGACTTCCTGCTCCACGGCTGCAACCAGAGCGAGCACGACTATCCGCTGGAGCAGAGCTACGTCGAGTTGTTCGAAGCGCGGGTCGTGCAACATCCGCAACGCACCGCCGCCAGTTGCCTTGATCAGCAACTGAGCTATGCCGAGCTGAACCGGAACGCCAACCGTCTCGGCCATGCACTGGTCGCGGCCGGGGTGCAGATGGATCAACCGGTGGCGCTGTTGGGTGAACGTAACCTGGATCTGCTGGGCATGATCATCGGCAGCTTCAAGGCCGGTGCCGGTTATCTGCCGCTGGATCCGGGTCTGCCGAGCCAGCGTCTGCAACGCATCATCGAACTCAGTCGCACGCCAGTGCTGGTGTGCACCGAGGCTTGCCGTGAACAGGCGACGACCTTGCTGGATGAGTTCAGCTGCGCCAACCGCCCCCGTCTGCTGGTGTGGGAAGAGGTTCAGGCCGGCGCGGTTTCGTCGGCGAATCCGGGCCTCTTCAGCGGCCCGGACAACCTGGCCTACGTGATTTACACCTCGGGCTCCACCGGATTGCCGAAAGGCGTGATGGTCGAGCAGCGCGGCATGCTCAACAACCAGTTGAGCAAGGTGCCGTACCTGAACCTGAGCGACGCCGATGTGATTGCCCAGACCGCTTCGCAAAGCTTCGACATTTCGGTCTGGCAGTTCCTCGCCGCGCCGCTGTTCGGGGCGCGAGTGGACATCGTGCCGAACACCATCGCCCACGATCCGCAAGGCTTGCTGGTGCATGTTCAGCAGCAGGGCATCACCGTGCTGGAAAGTGTGCCGTCGCTGATTCAGGGCATGCTCGCTTCGGATCGCTTGAGCCTGGATGGCCTGCGCTGGATGTTGCCGACTGGTGAAGCAATGCCGCCGGAGCTGGCGCATCAGTGGCTGTTGCGTTATCCGGAGATTGGTCTGGTCAACGCTTATGGCCCGGCGGAGTGCTCGGACGACGTGGCGTTCTTCCGCGTCGACATGGCCTCGACTCGCGGCAGCTACCTGCCGATCGGTACGCCGACCGACAACAACATGCTGTACCTGCTCGATGGCGCACTGGATCTGGTGCCGTTGGGTGCGGTGGGTGAGTTGTGCGTAGCGGGCACCGGTGTCGGTCGTGGATATGTCAGCGATCCGCTGCGCACTGCGCCGGTGTTCGTGCCGAATCCGTTCGGAGCGCCGGGTGAGCGGCTGTACCGCACCGGTGACCTGGCGCGCCGCCGCAGTGACGGCGTGCTGGAGTACGTCGGTCGGGTCGACCATCAGGTGAAGATCCGCGGTTACCGGATCGAACTGGGTGAAATCGAGGCGCGTCTGCACGAGCAACCGGAAGTCCGCGACGGCGCGGTGGGTGTGCAGGAGGGCGTCAACGGCAAGCATCTGGTCGGCTACCTGGTCGCCGCAGATTGCGCATTGAATCAGAGCGAACGGCTGGAGCGGATCAAGCAGCGCCTGCGCGCCGAACTACCGGAATACATGGTGCCGCTGCACTGGTTGTGGCTCGACCGGTTGCCGCTCAACGCCAACGGCAAACTCGACCGCAAGGCCCTGCCGGCGCTGGAAATCGGCCAGTTGCAGAGCCAGGATTACCTGGCACCGCGCAGCGATCTGGAGCAGACCCTGGCCGATATCTGGGCCGAGGTGCTGAAGGTCGAGAAGGTCGGGGTACGCGACAACTTCTTCGAACTTGGCGGCCATTCGCTGCTCGCCACGCAGATCGCTTCGCGGGTGCAGAAAGCCCTGCAACAGGACGTGCCGCTGAGAGCGATGTTCGAGTGCAGCACGGTGGAGGAACTGGCCGAATACATCGAAGGGCTGGCGGCCAGTGACATTACCGAGGAGAAGGTGGATCGGCTCAATGACCTGATGGCGGCGCTGGAAGGGCTGTAAAGCACAGCCTGCGACAATGGCTATCGAAACCTGCGTTTCGTTGTGGCCGTTGTCGCAGATCGGGCTTTGTAATCCTTTCATATCATTGACGGCCGAGGCCGGTCCGCTCAGTCTTCGGGCTCCAGTTTCTTTGCCAGGGGGGTTATCGATGCCTTTTTTCACGGTTGACGGACAGGCGCTTCACTACATTGATCAAGGCACGGGCCCGGCGGTATTGCTGGCCGGCAGTTACCTGTGGGACCAGGCCATGTGGGCGCCGCAGATCGCAGCGCTGTCGCCTCACTATCGGGTGATTGCGCTGGACCTCTGGGGCCATGGTGAATCGGGGCGTTTGCCTGAAGGCACCACATCACTGGATGACATCGCACGCCAGGCGCTGGCCTTGCTCGATCATCTGGACATCGACCGGGTGACGCTGGTCGGGCTGTCGATCGGCGGCATGTGGGGCGTGCGCCTGGCACTGTCGGCGCCGCAGCGGCTCAACGGTCTGGTGCTGATGGACACTTACGTCGGCGTCGAGCCGGAGCCGACTCGCCAGTACTACTTCTCGCTGTTCAAACAGATCGAGGAAAGCGGCGGGATCTCCGAGCCACTGCTGGATATCGTGGTGCCGATTTTCTTCCGCCCGGGCATCGATAAAGAGTCGGCGCTGTATCAGGATTTCCGCGCAAAACTCGCCGGCTATTCAGCTGAACGCCTGCGCGAGAGCATCGTGCCGATGGGGCGCATCACCTTTGGCCGTGATGACCTGTTGCCGCGTCTGGGAGAGCTGAATGCGGCGACCACACTGGTGGTCTGCGGCGACCAGGACAAGCCACGCCCGCCGTCGGAAGCACGGGAAATGGCTGAGTTGATTGGCTGTTCGTGTGTGCTGGTGCCGGAAGCGGGGCATATCTCCAATCTGGAGAATCCCGGGTTTGTGACGGAGGTGTTGTTTACCTTTTTGTCTGAACAGAACCCTTCCGTCGACTGAATCACCTTTCTGCGTCCCGCGCTACTGTCAACTCTGACAGTAGCGCGCTCTTCTTGAGCAGGCATTAAATGGTTTTGCCCATTGTGGGCTGAATCGTGTGATCGCCGACAGGAGAGTCGTCATGTCCAGCCAATCAGCAAATGTTCCTGAGCTTCCGGTTCCATTGGTATCTGATGCTTCGCACAACTCAACATTACAACCTGCCAAGGTTCTGGGCGGTACAACCGTAGAAATCGTTTTTCCAGGGCTCACTACGGAACATAGTGTCCGGCTCTTCTGGGCAAGGTCCGGCCATATCGAAGAATTTACCACTCAGTCGAAGGAGGCTTCGCTTCCCGCTGAGGTTTTGATCCCTGCGTCGGTCATCGGTGAATCTGTCGGTAAACCCGTGCGAGTCTGGTACGAGGCAATCTTGAATGAAGAAGTGCAGCTTTCCCATACACTTGAGCTGACGGTAGAACACATTTCTCCCGAGGAGTTGCCGAAACCGCAGTTACCCGATGTCGTCAAGACCGAAGGTACTGAATTTCTGGACATGCGCAGGTTTTCAGGCAACGCGCGTGTTCGGCTTTTACCTTGGTTGTTCATCGCGCCGGGGCAGCTCATCTGGATCAACGTTGTCGGACAGCGCAATTATCCAACCCACGAAACGCTTGAATTGGTCAAGGCGCTGGAAGTGACATCCGAGCAGGTGAGCAACGGTCTGGAATTGACTATTGATCGAAACTTTTTGACTCAGCTTGACGATATATCGGCACTGACGCTAGAGGTGTTTGTCACGTTCGACAACAATCCGGATATTGGCACCGCGCATGAATTGCCGCGCTGGACAGCACTTTTGCGGAAATCCGACACCGATTTACTGGCACCGACTGTCAAACAGACACAGCATCAGGTGCTGAATCCGGAACTGGTCCCGGACGAGGCGATGATGGTCATCAAGTACAAGGACATGCGCCCTACCGACAGGATCATGCCGTTGTGGCGTGGCACTGCGGGCGAGGGGTCACCTGAACTGAAAGCGATAGATGGCAATTCATCAGGCGAGGTTACAGTCACCGTGAGTGCATCGGCAGTGGCTGCCAGTGAAGGTAAAACGGTTGACGCGAGCTACATCGTCTCGCGGGAGGATATCGATCGGCCATCACCCATCACTCGAGTAACGGTGCAGAAGCAGCGCTATGTTCATGAGGAAAATTTTGATAATCACGAAATAAAACTTGTCAGCGCCGCTGACAATTACACTTTCACCTTGCCCACCATGTCGATCACGCTGCTGGACGGGGCGGGATCGGCAGGCATCATGCGTTTTGGCTACAACACTATCGGGTTCATTGAAGAACTCTCTTTTGGCATGTGTATCAACTCGCCCAAGACATCGCCGCCTCAACACATTCAGTTTGAATTCAAGGCGGACTACGATCGAATTTCGTTCACTTGGGCCCACCTGCATCTTAAAGGCACCGTCGAATACTTTGATGCCAGTGGTGTATCCCTGGGAAGCAAGGATTACCACGGCCTGAACCAGGGCGGCGCCTTGCATCAATTGATCGACTTCGTGGCGCCACCGCAAACACGCATCAAGTCCATGACAGTGACATGCGAGGACTATAGCTTTCTCGACAACTTCATAAAGTGCGGTTGATTGTTCGAGCCACAATCAATGCCCGCTCCTGAGAGTGGGCTTTTTTCATTATTTCGGGCCGAGAATCTTCGCCAGTTTGTCCGGCGTCGGCGCGCCTTGCTGTTGTTGCAGTTCACCCTTGTCGTCCATGTAGAAGATCGCCGGGGTGGCCTGCAATTCCAGGTCTTCCATCAATTGCATGTTCGCTGCAAGTTTGGTCTGCACGGCGGCCGGAATGTTCTTCAAGGCCTTGAGTGTGCTGGCCTTGCCGGCCTTCTCGTGATCTTCCAGGGCCTTGGCCGGGTCTTTGGCAGCCAGCAGCGCAGCGGATTTGGCCGGGCTGTCTTCGCGGATGATGCCGACCATGATGTGCCGCAACTGCACCTTGCCGGCCTTGACCCAGGGGCGGGCCTGTTCCCAGAACATGTTGCAGTACGGGCAGTTCGGGTCGCTGAACAGGTACACGGTGCGGGGGGCATCCTTGTTGCCGTCCTGAATCCAGTTGCTTGCCTCGAACTTGGCCCAGACTTCCTTGGCCATCGGCGCGTAGACCAGTTTTTGCAGCGGCGCGCTGCTCAGGTCGTTGCCGTCGGCGTCGTACAGGTTGCCCAGCAGCACGTGCTTGCCGTCCGGCGTCAGGTACAGCGCCATCCCGCGGTTCTGGTATTGCGCGGCGTAACCACGCAGGCCGTCGGGCGCGTCGAACTGACCGACGATCCTGGCGCCCTTGGCTTCGATCTTCTTGATCGCTTCAGGCAGTTCTTCAGCGGCCTGGACCGACGGCAAGTGCAGCAGGGCGGCGCCCAGAGTCAGCGTCAGCAGGTGGCGGAGGCGGGGCATGGCAGTTTCCTTGAAGAAGTGGTGGCCGGATTCGGGCTGGAGGCCGGGGTGTCGAAGCTTTCCAGGGCGCGGGCCAGGCTGGCGTTCGACAACTCGCCCAGATGGCTGCCCAGCAGACGACCGTCCGGGCTATAGAACAGGGTAGTCGGCAGGGCCATGGAGCCCACGGCCTGGCCGAGGCGTCCGCTGCGGTCGAACAGCACGTTGTTCAGGCTCAGGCCCTGGGTTTCGAGAAACGTGGCGACGCTTTGCATGCTTTCGGCCTGGTTGACGAACAGGAACGTCAGGTCCGGGCGTTGTTGCTGGGCGTTCTCCAGCACCGGCATTTCCCGGCGGCACGGCGGGCACCAGGTGGCCCACAGGTTGATCACCAGCGGTCCGCCCTGATAATCGGTGAGTTTCACGGTTTCCCCGGCGGCGTTGCGCAGAGTGATGTCCGGCAGGCGCGTGCCTTGCTCGTAGATGTTCAGCGACAAGGTCGCCATCACCCAGAACGCCACACCGCTGACCACACCGAAACCCAGCGGTCGACGCAAGCCCGGCCGGCGCCAGCCGCGATACAGCGCCGCCAGCAAGAGCACGATCACCCCCGGCCAGGCGAGGAAACCGCCGTCGCGCAGATCGATGATCTGCCAGAGATCGTTGCGATAGTGGCCCCAGTACACAGCGACAAACGCAATGCGCGCCGCGAGCATGCCCAGCAGGAACAGGCTGAACAGCGCCGACTCGGGATTATCGCCGCCGCGCTTGGCCACCCGCCAGCCGACGAACGTCGCCAGCGCCAGGGCACTGATCAGCAGCAGGTGGTTAAGCGCGATGGCAAAGGTGCCGAGGGTGAAAGTCAGCATTAACGGGCATCTCGGGTGGTGGTCCAGCGTTGCAGGAAGGTGTCGGCATCGACCTCGCCGGTAATGCGCTGGCTGCGGCGCTCTTCACCGTCGGCACCGATCCACACAAAACTCGGTGGCCCCGGCACTTTGTAGCGGCCGAGCAGTTCGCGGCTGGCGGCATTGTCGGCGGTGACGTCGAGCCGCAGCAGACGCACGTCGTTCAGGGCCTGCATGACTCGCGCCTGGCCGAACACCTGTTTTTCCATGATTTTGCAAGACACACACCAGTCGGCGTAATAGTCGATGAGCACCCACTGGCCCTGGGCCTTGGCGGTATCGAGTTCACGTTGCAGGGCCGCGGGGTCCTTGATCGTGGTGAACGCCTCGTGGCCGTCCGGTATCGCGGCACCGGTGCGTCCGGCGCTGTAGATCTGCAGCGGCTGATACGGATCGTCGCCACCGCCCGCCGCGCCCACCAGCAGCAAGCTGCCCCATATGCCCAGCAACAGCGAACTGGCTCCAAACAACTGTGCGACCCGGCCGAAGCCTTCGGACTGTTTCCAGGCGCAATATGCCGCAATCAGCAACAGGGCCCCGCACAGCGCGAGCCACAGCGAAGGATCCAGCACCGGCCGCAACATCAGCACCGCCGTACCCAGGAACAGGAAGCCGAATATACCCTTGAGCAGGTTCATCCACGCGCCGGGTTTTGGCAGGAAGCGATTGCCGACGGTCACCAGCAACAGCAGGGGCACGCCGATGCCAATCCCCAGAGCAAACAGAATCAGCCCACCGTGCAACGCATTGCCGCTTTGCGCGATGTAGAGCAGAGCACCGGCCAGCGGCGCGGTCATGCACGGGCCGACCAACAGGCCTGACAGGGCCCCCAGAACACCTGCACCGATCAGGCTGCCGCCGCTGCGACTGCGCGAGGCATGCTCCAGCCGGTCACGCAGGGCCACCGGCAGTTGCAGTTCGAAAAAGCCGAACATCGGCAGTGCCAGGATCACGAAGATGGCCGCGAAAGCACCCAGCAGCCACGGATTCTGCAACCACGCCTGCAGGTTCGCCCCCAGCAGCGCCGCGATCACGCCCATCGATGCATAGACCAGTGCCATACAGATCACATAACTGCTGGCGAGCGCGAAACCGCGACGTGGCGTGGCACCGCTGCCGACCACCATGCCGGCCAGAATCGGCAACATCGGCAACGAGCACGGCGCAAAAGCCAAGAGCAGGCCGAGCCCGAAGAACACCAGCAAACTCCACCCCAGTGTGTGTTGTTGCAGGCCGCTGGCCAGCGCTTGATCCTGTGCCTCATCCGCCACCGCAGCGGCCGCTTTGCCTCCGAGGTCGATCACACGGGTCTGCGGTGGATAGCACAGGCCGGCATCGGCGCAGCCCTGATAACTGACCTTGATCTGGCCTTTGGCTGCTGCCGGGATTTTCAGTTCAAGACCCTGGCGATAGACCGGTTGCTCGCCGAAATACTCGTCACTGTGGGATTCGCCTACGGGCAGGGTCGGGGCATTCTCCGCCGCCAATCCATCGAATTTCAGGCGTTTCTGATACAGGTAGTAACCGTCGGTGATCTGCCAGAACAGTTGGGTTTCGCCGGAATCCAGACGTTCGGACGTCAGGACGAAGGCCTTGTCGACCGGGAGAAATTCCGGTTTTGTCGAAAAAGGATCGTTCCCTGCCTGGGCCAGACCCGAAATCAAAAATGCTAACAACAAAAAAATATGACGCATGGAGGAGCCTTGTCCCTGTGCAAGTGATGAGCACAATGGGCGGCGGCGATTAACCGATGATTAACCGCGGCACCCTTGTCGCTGTGGCGTTCGGGGCATAATGTCAGCTTAATCGGCCAACCGCCTAATCGGCTTTTTTCTACGGGACTCACCATGCACGTACTGGTTTGCGAAGACGATGAGTTGATCGCCAGCGGCATCGTCGCCGGGCTGACGGCCCAGGGCTTGACGGTCGAACACGTCAATACGGCCTCCAAGGCCCGGGCGATCCTCAAGGTCGCCGAATTCGACGTGATGGTGCTCGACCTCGGTCTGCCGGATGAAGATGGCCTCAAACTGTTGCAGCAACTGCGCCAGCAAGGTCTGGAAATTCCTGTACTGATCCTTACCGCGCGGGACTCGGTGACTGACCGGGTCGACGGTTTGCAGTCCGGTGCCGACGATTACCTTCTCAAGCCTTTCGATTTGCGGGAACTGTTCGCCCGTCTGCAAACCCTGTTGCGCCGGGTGGCCGGGCGCAGCGTCAACCTGATCGAGCACGGCGCGCTGACCTACGATCCGAGCAGTCGCGAAACCACCCTGGCGGGCCGTTCGGTGGACCTGTCCCGCCGCGAACAGTCCCTGCTGCAAGCCCTGCTGCACAACCGTGGCCGGGTGCTGTCCACCGAGCAATTGAAGGACAGCGTCTACGGTTTCAGCGATGAACTGGAAAGCAACGCGCTCAACGTGCACATCCATCACCTGCGCAGCAAACTCGGCAAAGGCATCGTCGAAACCGTGCGTGGTCTCGGTTATCGCCTGGGCCCGGCCGATGGTGGAGAACCTGACAAGTGATGAGTCTGCGCCTGCGCCTGAGCCTGACCCTCGGCGCCGCGTTCGCGCTGATCTGGGCCCTGGCGGCTGCCTGGATGCTCAGCGACCTGCGCAATCAGATGATGTTTTCCCTCGACCAGCGGCTGGTGGCGTCGGCGCGGATGGTTGCCGGGCTGCTGGAGCAGTTGCCTGCGATACCGAGCAAGGGCGACGGAACGCACTTCAGTGCAGAACAACTGAACATTCCCGGCGGTATGGCCTGTCAGGTCAGTTCGCTGCGTGGCGAAATCCTCGCCCGCAGCCACAACAATCCGGAACAGGCACTGGAGGCGCAGAAAATGGGCTTCCACGACCAGATGATCGATGGCGCGCCATGGCGCACGTTCACTTTGGCCCGTGGCGATGTGCGCATCACCACCGCCGACCGGGTGATCGAGCGCGAAGCCCTGAACATGTCGATCCTGCTGGCGGCCTCGGTGCCGGTGGGGGTGGCGCTGCTCGGCTGCCTGTGCCTGCTGTGGCTGGGGATCGGCCAGGGGCTGGCACCGCTCAATCGCTTGCGCGAAGCCTTGATGCGCCGCAACGCCGATTCCCTCGAACCGTTGCAGTTGCAGTCATTCCCCAGCGAGCTGAAACCATTGCTTGAAACCCAGAACCAACTGTTCCAGCGCATCGGCAAAACCATCGAGCGCGAACGTCGCCTGACCGGTGACGCGGCCCATGAACTGCGCAGTCCGCTGACGGCGATCAAGACCCACCTGCAAGTGGCGCGGATGACCGATGGCAGTGCCCGCGACCAGTCTCTGGCCCGGGCCGAGGAGGGCGCCGACCGCCTGCACCGGACCCTGGAGCAATTGTTGTTGCTGGCGCGGGTCGAGGGCAGTCTGTCGTTCGACGACGGCGTGCAGTGCAGTGCCGAGCAGGTTGCGAAACTGGCGATTCAGGACTCGGCCAGCGACCAGCGCCAGCGCATCAGGCTGCACCTGCCTGAACACTTGTCCGCTGCGCCCCTGCAAATGCCGGCGGTGCTGTCGATCGCGGCTCTGCGCAACCTGCTGGATAACGCTTTGCGTCACACGCCGACGGATGGCGCGGTGGACCTGAGCCTGGAAACCACCGCCAATCGCGTGCGTTTCGTGGTCCGCGATCATGGGCCGGGGATCGCCCCGGATGATCTGCAACACCTGACCCAACGCTTCTGGCGCAACGGTCAGAGCACCGGTTGCGGGCTCGGACTCGCGATTGTCCAGGCGATTGTCCAGCGCTGTGCCTGCACCCTGCATTTCGACAGCCGCCCGGACGGTTTGCGGGTCGAGCTGACCATGCCGCTGCAACCGGCCTGAGCCCGGCACATCAAATGTAACCTCTCTGCATTGGTCATCGGTCGGTTGCAACGCTATTGTCGCCCGGCCTTTGACTCAATGGACTGAGGGAACTGCGCCATGGATGCACCCATCTACATTTGCCCGGCCTCTGCGGCCGATGCCGGCATCATCAGCCGTATCGTCGAGCGTTCGATCCGCGTCGGCTGCGCGCTCGATCATCGAAATGACCCACTCCTCGTCGAGGCCTGGATTCGCCAGCAATCTCAGGAACACATCAGCGCCTGGCTCGCCGATCCGCAGCATTATCTGAACATTGCCCTGTTGCAGGACAAACCGGTCGGCGTCGGCATGGCCACTGTCGATGGCGATGTCACGCTGTGTCATGTGCAGCCGGAGTGGTTTCGTCGTGGCGCCGGCCGAGCATTGATGGCGGATCTCGAAGGCTGGCTGCGGACCCGCGGCAGCGACCGCTCGATGCTCAGAAGTACCCGCACCGGAGAGGCTTTTTATCGGCGTCTGGGCTACCGCGAGTCGGCGCCGCCGTTCATCCGCCACGGCATGCGCAGCCTGCCGATGCACAAGTCGCTGCCGCTGTCGGCATGACAACTGGCTCAAGGGTGTAAATCCTCGAGAGGCTGGTGCGTTTCCAGAACAGGAAAACCTGCATGTGCGCCCCGCGACCGGAACGCGCACCTGTGCGGTGTGCAGTTTTGGTCACTATCCATAGCGTATTGAGGGGTCGAGAGATGTCAGTCGCCACCAGCCTTATCGAAGAGTCGTCGGCCCGGATCGCCTCCGCGCCGGCTGAAACGCTGTATCAGTTCAGTGAATCGCCGTTGCTGGCCCGTCAGAGCCAGCAGGAGTCCAATGCCCGCAGCTACCCGCGGCGCATTCCCCTGGCGCTCAAACGTGCCAAGGGTCTGTATGTCGAGGACGTTGAAGGGCGCACGTTCATCGATTGCCTCGCCGGTGCCGGCACACTGGCCTTGGGGCACAACCACCCGGTGGTGATCGAGGCGATCCAGCAGGTGCTGGCCGATGAGCTGCCGTTGCATACCCTGGACCTGACCACGCCGGTGAAGGATCAATTCGTTCAGGACCTGTTCGGCCTGTTGCCCCCGGCGCTGGCTTCCCAGGCGAAAATCCAGTTCTGCGGCCCGACCGGCACCGACGCCGTGGAAGCCGCGCTGAAACTGGTGCGCACCGCCACCGGGCGCAGCACCGTGCTGTCGTTCTCCGGCGGTTACCACGGCATGAGCCAGGGCGCGTTGAGCCTGATGGGCAGCCTGGGACCGAAAAAACCGTTGGGCGCGCTGCTCAGCAATGGCGTGCAATTCATGCCGTTCCCGTACGACTACCGTTGCCCGTTCGGCCTCGGCGGCGCGGCGGGCGTGAAGGCCAACCTGAGTTACCTGGAAAACCTGCTCAATGATCCCGAGGCCGGTGTGCAATTGCCGGCGGCGGTGATCGTCGAGGCGGTGCAGGGTGAGGGCGGTGTGATTCCGGCCGACATCGAGTGGCTGCGCGGTCTGCGCCGCATCACCGAAAAGGCCGGCGTTGCACTGATCGTCGACGAGATCCAGAGCGGTTTTGCCCGTACCGGCAAGATGTTTGCCTTCGAGCACGCCGGCATCATCCCGGACGTGGTGGTGCTGTCCAAAGCCATCGGCGGCAGCCTGCCGCTGGCGGTGGTGGTCTATCGCGACTGGCTCGACACCTGGCAGCCCGGCGCCCACGCCGGTACCTTCCGTGGCAACCAGATGGCGATGGCCGCCGGTTCCGCAGTGATGCGTTACCTGGTCGAGCACAAGGTCTGCGATCACGCCGCCGCCATGGGCGAACGCCTGAGCGAGCATCTGCACATCCTGCAACGTGACTTCCCGCAACTGGGCGATATTCGCGGTCGAGGCCTGATGCTCGGCGTAGAGCTGGTTGATCCGGACGGTACGCCGGATGCATTGGGCCACCCACCGGTCTTCGCGCGTCTGGCGCCGCTGGTGCAGCGCGAGTGCCTCAAGCGCGGGCTGATCCTGGAGTTGGGCGGCCGTCATGGTGCGGTGGTGCGCTTCCTGCCGCCGCTGGTGATCACCGCCGCTGAAATCGATCGCGTCGCCGAGATCTTCGGCCGTGCGCTGAGTGCGGCGACCGCGGCCCTGTAAATTTTTCGCCGCGCCGAACGTTCCTTCTACATACCCGGCTGCACCCGCCGTGCAGCCCACCCTTACAACGATGGAGACACAGCATGACGTCAGTATTCGACCGCGAGGACATCCTCTTTCAGGTCGTGGTCAACCACGAAGAACAGTACTCGATCTGGCCGGATTACAAGGCCATTCCGCAAGGCTGGCGCGCCGTGGGCAAGAGCGGCATGAAGAAAGAGTGCCTGGCCTACATCGAGGAAGTCTGGACCGACATGCGTCCACTGAGCCTGCGTCAGAAGATGGAAGCGCAAGCGACAGCACAGTAAGTCTTCAGCCAAAAAGAAACCCGCTGGACTGGAAACAGTCAGCGGGTTTTTTCATGTCGATCATGACGGGTTTTCAACTGGCATTACGCGCCGCTCAAGCCCTTGAGCAGCGCATCCACATTCCCTTCCAGTTCAGCCACCGGATCCGCCGCATCGGTGCTCAGCACCAACAGATGACTGCCCGACTCGGCAATCGCCGCTTTCACCGCATCCGACGGCTGGCGATGGTGCAGCACCACTGCCACGTCGTTGTCCTTGAGCGTTGCCGTCAATTTTTTCAGGTCTTGCGGCGTCCATTCAGTGTCCGGTCGCGGATCCTGTCCGATCAGCTCCAGATTCAGGCTGCCGATCAGATAGCCGAAGTGATCGCTCAGGCTCATCACGCTCAAATTATCGGCACTGGCCAGACGTGCCTCGCTGTCGGCGCTGAGTTTCAACAGACGCTGTTTCAGCGCCGCCAGATTGGCTTCTATCTTCGGTTTGTCCTTCGGCGCCAGGCGCACCAGATCCGCGGCCATCACGTCCGCCATGCGCCCCATGTTGTTGCTCGCCAGCCACGGCTGGCTGTTCAGACCGTCGACCTTGAGCCCCGGTTGCACGGCAATGCCGGGCAGGGCACCGTCCACCGGGCGGGCGGCGTCGACTTCGACGATGCGGATGTTGCTGCGGCGGGCGATCGGGTACAGCGGATCATCGGCCCACAGCGAGCGCACGCCGATCACCGCATCGGCGCTGGTGGCCAGTTTGCTCAGCGCCGGGGCGCCGCGACCGGTGAAGTAGGCCGTCTGGCGACTGCCCGGCAGATTCGCCGGCGCTGCGCGTTCGAGGCTGATGTCAGTGCCTTTGAGCAGGACTTCGCCCAGGCCATAAGTGATGGGCAACGAGGCCAGCACCCGCAACGGTTTCTCGGCAGCCAGCAGAGGGCTCGAAAACGCGCCGCTGAGGGCGATGGCCAAGGTCAGTTGTCGCAATGAAAAAGCCATTTATCCAAGGTTCCCTTTCAGACTGGGGACGATGCCCCGGGCAATCGCGGCGAGGGCGAAGGCGATACCGGCGACCAGAATGATCGCGGCGCCGGACGGAATCGGCAGATCGAACACAATGGGCGCGAGAATCCCGCACAGCGTGCTGACCGTGGCAATCAGCACCGAACACCAGAAAAAGCCCTTGAGCGACTGGCTGAGCAACCGGGCGGCGGCTGCCGGAATCACCAGCAGCGCGCCGACCAGAATCGCGCCAATGACTTTCACTGCCGCGACGGTGATCAGCGTCACCAGAATCACGAACAGGTAATCCAGGGTCTTCACCGCGACGCCACGCACCGCCGCCAGCTGCGGGTTGAAGCTGGCCAGCATGATCCGGTTGTACAGCGGCAGGGCCAGCGCCATCACCAGTGAGCCGACAATCGCCAGCACCAGCAGATCGTTGCCGTTCACGGTCAGTACCGAGCCGAACAACACGTTTTCCAGGATGTGCACGTTGATCTTGCCCGCCAGGATCAGCAGCAGGCTGGCACCCAGAGCGAGAGACACCGACAGGAACACGCCGATCAAAGTGTCGGGTGCCAGGCCGGTACGGTTGCGCAGGTAATTGAGCAGAATGCCGAACAGCAGGCAGTAACCGAACAGGCTGCCGTACGGGCCGGTGTAGGGTTCGCCGAGCAGAATACCGATGGCCACGCCGGTCAGCGCCGCATGCCCCACCGCCTCGGAGAAAAACGCGAAGCGCTTGACCACCACCAGCGTGCCGAGGCCACCCAGCACCGGGCCGATCAACAGGCCGGCGAGCAGCGCATTGACCACAAAGCCGTAGGCCAGGGCTTCCGGCAGGTAACCGGAAGAGGCCCAGCCTTGCACCATCAAACGAAACGCTTCGTAACTCATCAGGCAGCGCTCCGTGGATGGGTGGAGAACAGGGTCAGCAGGCGTTCCGGGGTCAGGGCCTGTTGCGGCGTGGCGTCGAACAGCACCCGGCGGTTGAGGCCGGTGACGCGATTGGCCAGACGCCCGACCGCTTCCAGATCGTGCTCGATCCACAGCACGGTGATGCCCGCCGCACGCCAGTCGCCGAGCAAACGTTCGAACACCTGGATCCCGGCTTCGTCGAGGGCCGACATCGGTTCATCCAGCACCAGCAATTGCGGCGCAGGAATCAGGCCTTGGGCGAGCAGCACCCGCTGGCGTTCACCGCCGGACAGCGCGCCCATCCGGCGCTTGCGTTTATCCTGCATGCCGACCCGCTCCAGCGCATCGCCGATGGCGCCGGCGTAGCGTTTGCTCAGGCCGAGAAAGGCCGGGCGACGCTGACACATCGCAGCCATGAAGTCGTCGACGGTCATCGGCAGTCCCCGGTCGAACTCCAGCGCCTGCGGCACGTAGCCGATGGTGCCGGGCTCGCCGGGCCATTGCAGGCTGAGCCGGCCCTGATGGGGCATCTGTCCGAGCAGGGTCTTGATCAGCGAGCTCTTGCCGCCGCCGTTGGGGCCGACCAGCGCATGTACGTGGCCGGGCTGCACCTGGAAGGTCACCTTGTCCAGGATCGTGGTGCGACCCAGCGTCAGGCTGACCTCGGCAAATTCCAGGGTCGGGCCACTGCTGATGATTGAGAGGTTTTCCTGAGCCGTCATGCACCGGACTCCTGAATCGCCCGAACCACGGTGTTGAGGTTGCCGGTCATTTCCTTTTCATACTTGTCGGCGGTGTATTCGCCGTAGGAAATGTGCGACAGCGGGTACAGCTTCACACCGGATTCACGCTGGATGGTTTCGACGTAAGTGGAGGGGAAGTCCATCTCGGAGAAGATCACTTTCACGTCCAGTTCCCGCAGTTGATCGATGGTCTTCTTCAACTGACTTGGGCTTGGCTCGATGCCGTGGGCCGGCTCGACCACCGCCGTCACTTCCAGACCGAATTCGCGCAGCAAGTAGTCATAAGCAGCGTGCACCGTGGCCACTCGCAGTTCCGCGTTCGGCGCCTGGGTCAGTTTGGCCAGGGCGTCGGCGCGCATCTGCCGCAGGCGTTTGCCGTAGGCGCGGGCGTTCTGGGTGTAGGTCTTGGCGTTGTCCGGGTCGAGCTTGCCCAGTTCCCGGGCGATGTTGTTGACCTGGGCAATCGAGGCGCTGATCGAAAGGAACGTGTGCGGGTTCACCACTTTGCCGGCACCGCGCGCGGCCACTCCGGTGGCGGCCAGCAGCGGTACGTTTTCGTTGGCTTCGATGGTCTTGATGTCCGGTGTTTCGCTGGCGGCGATCATGCGGTCGGCGAAGTCGTCATGGCCGACGCCGTTGAGCACGATCACGTCGAGCCCGCTGATGCGCTTGATGTCTTCGGCGCGAGGCTCGTAGGCGTGGGGGTTGAAACCGGCGGGAATCAGCGGCACGACCTCGGCCTTGTCGCCGACGATGTTCGCCACATAGCTGTAATAAGGGTGCAGGGTGATGCCGATGCGCAGGCGCTTGGCCGGATCGGCGCTGGCCAGCGGGCTCAGCAGGCAGGCGCACAGGCCGATCAGCAGCAGGCGCAGGAAGGGGCGGCGTTGAGATGAACTAGGCATGGGCAAGCGGTCTTCTCTCGAATGAAGGCGTGGGTTCAATGACGATGTTCGCGGGTCACCCCGGCATCGAATTGCGCGACGATCTGTTTCCATCCGGCAGCGGTCAGTGCCGCGTCGGACAGGTCTGACGGCGCTTGCAGATCGGCGGCGCGGTTGAGCCAGATGTCCGGCGCGGCGTCATTCGCAGCGTTCAGGCGCATCAGAAACGAGCCGGCCACGGCCGGTGCCTGGCTGTTGCCGAAGTAGGCGGCATTGGCCAGCAATTGCCAGACATGGCCGCCACGACTCACAGAGCTGGCGTCCTGGGCGAAAGGTGCGAAACCTTCATTCGCCAGGTTCTGCGGGGTTGGCAGTGTTTGCTGTTCTTCACGCAACAGGTGGATTTCGTCGAGGGTTACCCGCAGGTCGGCGTAGATGCCTTGCTCGCTGGCGCCGAGGTCGCGACGGGCATCGAGCTGATGGCTGGAAACCGGCTCAGGCTCGTGGGAAACACCGCGCCACGCCACCACGGAACCGGCGACCGTGAGGATCAGCAGGCACATCAGCAGCACATTGAGGGTTTCATGGCCGGCGCCGGCGGGGCGAACAACTTGAGTGGTCGGCGTGGTCATGGGGCTTCGATATCCGCTTGGTCGATTTCGACCACATGGCCTGGGCCCGCGTCGAACAGCACGTAGAACTCGGCGCCGGGTTTCTTGAAGGTCAGGGTCGAATCGGCGCCGAGCTTGCCCGGCACCAGGATGGTTTCGTCGTAGCCGATCACATCGAGGGTCACCCCCGGTGCGCCGCTGCCGTCGGAGAAACCGCCGGTGCATTTGATCTGTTCGGCATCGATGGCCTTGCACTCGCACATCGGGTTGTGGGCCAGGGCGCTGGTACTGAAAACGGCACACAGCGCCAGCCATGCGGCGCTCATGCCAAGACGGAAAGGACGGCTCATGGTTTGGCTCCTTGTTTGTTCAGCCAGGCAACGGTGGCGGGTGAGGCCTGGCTCAGCGGAATCGAGGCTTGATGCATGCTGCCGTCCCAGCCTTCCATGGTGATCCACAGTTCGGCGTCGGCTCTGGTTTTTTCCGGCACCGGCAACTGGATGCCCATGCGGTACGGCGTGCCGAAGAAGATCGAACCGGCGGCGCGCAGGCTGCGCGGCTTGCCGATGCGCAGGTAGGTGGCCTTGACCGGCTCGATACAGGCATCGCACAGGGCGGCGTTGAAGCCTTTCAGATAGCCCGCTGGGCCGTCGGAACGCGGCGCTTCGTCGCGCAGTTCGGCTAGGCGCAGGCTCCACGGCCCGACCTGGATCTCGCCAATTTCGCGTTCGCCCAGGCCGCTGTCGCCACGGAACAGCGCGGCGTCGGCAAAGTATTTGGGCATGAAGCCCAAGGGGATCAGCAGCAACAGCACATTGATGTGGAAGCGCCATTTGTGCCAGATCATGCTCAGCCGGGAGGGCTGAGCCACGCTAGTGGACTTGCTCACAGGTTGGCCTCCGACGTTTCACGGCGCAGGGCCGGTTGCGCCTGAACGCGCTGTTTCTTGTGCTCGCGCTTGAGGGCATTGGCGGTGGCCAGCGCGGTGCGTTTGGTCCAGATCAGCAGGCCGCTGAGGACCATCATGCTCAGCAGCAGGCCGAAGAAGAACCAGATCAGCTTGATCCACAGGCCGCCGAAATCCCCGGTGTGCAGCGGGCGCATGGATTCGGTAACGAATTCCAGCGACGTGCGATCGGACAGCAGCCGTGAAGCCGCCACGTCGCCGCTGTACGGGTTGAGCGTGGCGGTCTGGTACATCAGCGGATACCAGCCGCGGCCGCCGATATCCATATGCGCGTAGGCATTGCCCGGCAGGCTGATGAAGCTGGCTTCGAGGCCGGGGATTTTCGTCTGGGCGATTTCGATGGCGCGGTCGAGGCTGATCCGCGGCGGTGGTGAACCGTCGCTCGACAGCGGCACGGCTTCACGGGACATGGCCGGGATGATCGGCTCGCTGGAAATGGAGATCTGGTTGTCCGACAGCAGCGCCTGGATCAGGAACCAGGTACCGGTGATCGAAATCACCGCGATGAACCAGATCGACCAGATGCCGCTCAAGCGGTGAAAGTCGCCCCAGAAGATCCGTGCGCCGTGATTGAAGCGCAGGGTCGGGCGGAAAAAGCCTTTCCAGAAGCGCTTGTATACCACCAGCCCGGTCACCAGCGAAGCCAGCATCGGCAGGCCGAGGAAGGACACCAGATACCAGCCCCAGCTGAAACCGTTGGTGAACGGCACCAGCCACCAGCCGTGCAGCGCACGAGTGAAGGCCTTGAAGTTGAAGTTTGGTGCCGTGCCCTGGATCACGCCGGTGTACGGGTTGACGTAGACCGTCAGCGAACGGCCGTCGGGGTAGCTGACGTCGACGTCGAGGGCAAAGTGCGATTCGTCCGGCCGGTTGATGCTCTGCACCAGGGTCTGCGGTTCGGCCTTTTTGATTTCGGCGAGGATCTGGTCATAGCTCAGGCGGGGCGCATCGTCCGAGGGGGCGCTGGCGCGCATTTGCGGGTTGGCCAGCCAGACGATTTCCTGGCTGACGACCGCCAGGGTGCCGGTGACGCAGACAATCAGGACAAAAAACCAGATCGGCAACGCGAGCCAGCTGTGTACCAGGAACCACAGTTTCGAGCGGGATTTCTTCGACATGATGACCGGTCTTGATTCGGTGAGAGGACTGGACGCTACGGGCTTCGCAGCGTGGGAGTCCCTGAAGGGCCGGTCGTGGCTTTTGCCTACGCGACCGGCCCGCATCTCTATAAGACGGATGACCGAAGCAAATCCCGATGAAAGATATGAAAGTAAATGTTTCGCGATCGCAATCTCACCACGCCGCCGGTCGGCGTTGTGGTGAGCGGGAGGAAGGGATGGCTCAGCGCAGGAACGCCAGCGCTTCGGCGAGCAACAGTTGCGGGACTTCTTCGGCGAGATAGTGGCCGGCTGGCAAAGACTTGCCGCGCACGTCGGTGGCCACCTGCTGCCATTCCCTGAGCGGGTCGAAGCAACGACCGACCGTACCTTCGGCACCCCACAGCACCAGCAGTGGCAAGCTCAGATGATGGCCGGCCTCGAGGTCGGCGCGGTCGTGTTCCAGATCGATGCCGGCACTGGCGCGGTAGTCCTCGCAGATGCCGCGTGCGCTGCCGGGCAGCTTGAGGCAGCGCAGGTATTCGCCGAAAGCCTCGTCGGTAAATGGCTTGAGCCCGGCGCTGCGACTGCCCATGACGCTGCGCAGATAGCCTTCAGGGTCGGCTTCGATCAGGGTTTCCGGCAGCGGTGCCGGGCGGATCAGGAAAAACCAGTGCCAATAGGCCCGTGCAAAAGCTTCGTTGGTCTGGCTGTACATCGCCAGCGTCGGCGCGATGTCCAGCAGCACCATGCGCTGCATGGCTTCGGGATGATCGAGCGCCAGGCGATGGGCAACCCGCGCACCACGATCATGGGCAAGGATCGAGAATTGCTCGAAGCCCAACGCGTTCATCAATTCCACGCCGTCGCGGGCCATCTCGCGCTTGGAATAATTGAGATGAGCTTCATCCGCCGGCGGACGACTGCTGTCGCCGTAACCACGCAGGTCGGCGGCGACCACAGTGAAGTGCTCGGCCAGTTGCTCGGCGACCTTGTGCCAGATGACGTGGGTCTGCGGGTGCCCGTGCAACAACAGCAGGCCCGGCCCGCTGCCTCTGATGCGGTAGGTGATGTCCACGCCATTGACGTGGCGCTGGTCTTTGACGAATCCGGCAAACATCGGGGGAGATCCTTTATTCAGGCGGGTGGCCTGCATCGTGGAATTGCCGGGCGTTCATGACAAGACGTGAAGCGTGGTTCGACGGTTCATGAATCGTGTAGGCCCATCCCGCGCGCTGCGCGGGAATGGACTCTCGTCGTTGCTAACCCTGCTGAAACATTTCCTTTGCCCGTTGCTCGATCTGCTCCTGGGTCAGATCTTCCTTGCGGGTGGCCAGGAACCACAGATGCCCGTACGGATCTTTCAACGTACCGCTGCGATCCCCGTAGAACTGATCCTTGACCTGGGACACGGCCGTCGCCCCGGCATCCAGTGCGCGCTGGAACGACTTGTCGACATCGGTCACATACAGATGCAAACCGACGGACACGGCTTTGTCCGGATTGCTCAATGGCCCTTGGTCACAGGGTGTGCCAAGCATGATGGCGCTGTCGCCGATGCGCAGTTCGCAGTGGCCGACGCGACCGTCAGGCATGCTCAGGCGCATGACTTCGGTGGCACCGAATGCTTTTTTGTAGAAGTCGATGGCTTCGGCAGCTTTGTGAATGCCGAGATACGGGGTAATGCTGTGATACCCCTCGGGAATAGGTTGAACGCTCATGGCGTACTCCTTTTTTTGTCGCCCTGTTTTTATGGGTGGTTGAAGGTGTGGCTTCGCCGGGGTTACCGGTCGCTCAACTATAGGCGTGTGTCGCCGGCCCGACCGAGTACCCGACGAGCAGTGTTCAGCCATCGACAGTTCAGCAACAGAATGCGCGGGCTTTTATCGCTCATTCGTCAAACCGACCCTGGCCAGGGAAGGCGTGGATCTGGACATCAAGGTCTTCACCGACTTCATCCGAGAAGGGCAAGAGCCTGTACATCGAGTTTCTGGTCGCCCGTCCCGACCACATCAACGACCCGGGACATCGAGAAAGTGCGCCCCCGGTCCTTGCTCGCCCAGCACATCACCCTGATTGCGCAGCGGACAGGCTTGCATCGACAGGCATCCGCAACCGATGCAACCGGTCAGTCGATCCCGCAGCAGCGTCAACTGATTGATCCGTTCGTCCAGCTCCCGCCGCCACTGCTCCGACAGCATTTTCCAGTCCGACGCCGTCGGCGCGCGGTTGTCCGGTAGCTGTTTCAACGCCTCGCCGATTTCCGCCAGTGGAATCCCCAGCCGTTGCGCCACCTTGATCAACGCCACTCGCCGCAGCACTTCCCGTGGATAACGCCGCTGGTTGCCGGCATTGCGCTGGCTCTTGATCAATCCCTTGGATTCATAAAAGTGCAGGGCGGTCACCGCCACGCCGCTGCGTGCCGCGACTTCGCCGACGCTGAGTTGTCTGTGCAGATTTTCCGCAGTGACCATTTGAAAATTGCCCCTTGACCTCAAGTTAACTCGAGGTTTTACCCTGCAGGCCTTCGAACCGCAAGATTCACCTGACAGAGTGGGGATGTCATGCAAGCACCCGCAAAAAACCGCAGCTTCACCCAATTGATCGAATTCGAAATCGAGCCCGGCCAGCAACTGGCGCTGGTCTCGGCGCTGGCGGTGCAGACCGAACGTCTGGCCCAGCGTTACTCAGGCTTCGTCAGCGCCAGCGTCCAGGCCAGTGACGACGGTCGGCGAGTCTTGAGCTTTCTGCAATGGCAATCCCGCGAGGCGGGGGAGGCAGCGTTCCAGAGTTTCGAAACCGGCGAGCAGGACTTCTGGCAACTGATCCGCACCCATCAGGCGCGCACCGTGACCTTCGGTTCATTCCAGGTGCTGAGCAGCATCGCCCGCAGTCACGACGACGGCTTGCACTGCCAGTTGGTGGGCTAGATCGACAACTGGATCAAGCGCTCTCCCTGCAGGTTTTCCGTGGGTCGCCGCTTGTTCACCGCCAGTTCGCCGATCTTGATCAGCCGCGTGCGGGTCACGTTGCGGCTCAAGCCGAGCAGTGCGGCGGTGTGTACCTGGTTGTAGTGGCAGAAGCGATAGGCCGAACGCAGCAACGCGTCCTCGACCTTTTCATGCAGGGCGCCGGCCTGTTGTTCGAAGAGTTTCTGGAAGGCACGTTCGAGCAGCGCTTCCGGTGAGTCGTCGACGCTGCCGTGCTGATCGTCCGGACGGTCAATGCGCAGGTTCGACAGGCGCAGATCATCGCGCTCGATCACGCCGTTGCGGCAAATCAGCAGCGTGTGGTGGATGACGTTTTCCAGTTCGCGGATGTTGCCCGGCCAACTGTAGCCGCGCAGTTTGTGTTCGGCGCCGGGGCTGATGGTGATGCGCCCGTAACCCAGACGCTGACTGTAGGCCTCGATGAAATGCCGGGTCAGCGGCAGGATGTCGCCGGGCCGCTCGCGCAACGGGCTCAGCTCCAGATTGACCACGTTCAGCCGGTAATACAGATCCTCGCGAAAATGCCCGGCGTTGATGGCTTTCTCCAGTTGCACGTTGGTCGCGGCGAGCACTCGGACATCGATGGGAATACTCTTGCGCGAACCGAGTCGCACCACTTCGCGTTCCTGCAACACCCGCAGCAATTTGACCTGGATGGCCATCGGCAGATCGCCGATTTCATCGAGGAACAATGTGCCGCCATCCGCCTCTTCAAACCACCCGGCCTTGGCGCTGAGAGCGCCGGTGAAAGCGCCTTTTTCATGGCCGAACAGTTCGGCTTCCACCAGCGATTCGGAAAACGCTCCGCAGTTCACCGCAATGAACGGCCGGTTGCGCCGGTTGCTGAGGTTATGGATGTGCCGCGCCACCAACTCCTTGCCGGTGCCGGTTTCGCCGATGATCAGCACGCTGGCTTCGCTCGGCGCGACTTGTTGCAGATGCGCGAGCAGGGCCTGGGACTTCGGGTCTTCGAAGACCTGAGCGGTGGCGCGAATCGAAGTGGCCAGGGCGGGTGAGGGCGGCAGGGTCAGCAGTTGCATGGGTCTCGCTCCACGAAAGGAAATCAGGAATAGAACGTCGGCACCGGCAGGGCCTGATTCAGCGCCCAGTCGCCCAGCTCATGGAGTTTGTAATCCAGAGGGTCGTGCAGGGTTTGCGTGCGCAGGTTGCGCCAGTGGCGGTCGAGGCGCAGCGATGCGTGGGTCGAACGGGCGCCGGTGACTTCGAACAACCGGCTGCAAATCTCCAGGCCCTGGCGGCTGGCGGCGACCTTGGCCGTGGCAATCGCCGTGGCCAGATGACCGCGTTCTTCGGCGCTGAGGTTCGGGCCTTTGGCCCAGGCCTCGTCGAGCAACGCAGCGGCGCGTTCCACCAGCAGGCGGATGCCCTCGAGGGCGACCCAGAACTCGCCGTAATGGGCCAGCACATAAGGATCTTCACGTACCTCGCGCACCGAGGATTTGTGCCAGACACGGGTTTCGCTGAGGGTGTATTGCCGCGCTTCTTCGAAGGCGCCTTCGGCGATGCCGAGGAACATGTGGGTGAACGTCAGTTGCGCGATCAATGGGCGCAGACAGGCGAATGGTGTGCTCAAAGGGCCCGGATCCAGCAGCAGTTCCGATTCCTCGACCCGCACCCGTTCGAACGTGGCGCTGCCGCTGTCGGTCTGGCGCTGGCCGATGTTGTTCCAGTCGTTGTGCAGGGTGATGCCGCTGCGCCCGCTGGGGATCGCCGCGATCATCAGTTTGCCGCCGTTGCTTTCGTCCACCGCCGAGGCGATCAGCATCTGCGAATCGCTGGCGCCGGAGCAGAAGCTCTTCTTGCCGGAAAACTCGCGCCAGCCACCGAGGTCCTTGACCACGGTGCGGGTGTCCAGCGGATTGAGCGCGTTGCCCCAGAACCAGTTCTGCCGCGCGGTCTGTTCGAACCACGGCTGCCATTGTTCCGGGCGGGAAAACAGGCGCACGGTGGCGAGCATCAAATGATGAAAACCGAAGACGTGGGCGATCGAGCTGTCGACCTTGGCGAATTCGCGCACGACTTGCAGGGTTTCGCTCCAGCGCGCGCCGAGGCCGCCGTAACGGGTGGGAATGCTCAGGGCCAGCAGACCGCTGTCGCGCAGGGCGTCGCGTTCGGCTTTCGGCGTGCCGCCACGCTCGTCGCGCTCGACGGCGGTCAGGGCGAATTCAGCGGCCAGTTGGCGGGCGGTCTGCAACGGGGAAAGCAGGGTGCTTTGCGGTTTGGCAGTCACTCGGTCTTCCTCAGGCGTTGGCTTTGGCGGGCAGAACATCATTGGCGATCATTTCGCCAAACGGCCCGGTGAGGTTGGTGACGCCGCGTCCGGCCAGGCTTGCATAGGGCTCGGGCAACAACGGGAAGACCAGTTCGGCAAAGCGGTAGGCCTCTTCCAGATGCGGGTAGCCGGAGAAAATGAAACTCTCGATGCCCAGGTCCGCGTATTCCTTGATCCGCGCCGCAACCTGCTGAGGGTCGCCGACCAGCGCGGTGCCGGCACCGCCGCGCACCAGGCCGACGCCGGCCCACAGGTTGGGGGCGATTTCCAGGTTGTCGCGGCGCCCGTCGTGCAGGGCGGCCATGCGCCGCTGGCCTTCGGAGTCGAAGCGCGAAAAGGATTTCTGCGCGGCCTCGATGGTTTCGTCGCTGATGTGCTCGATCAGTTTGTCGGCGGCTTTCCAGGCTTCTTCGGCGGTCTCGCGCACGATCACGTGCAGGCGGATGCCGAACTTCACCTTGCGCCCGTGGCGGGCAGCGCGTTCACGCACATCGGCGAGTTTTTCGGCGACGGCTGCCGGTGGTTCGCCCCAGGTCAGGTACACGTCGACCTGCTCGGCGGCCAGATCGTGGGCTGCGTCGGAGGAACCGCCGAAATACAGCGGCGGATAGGGTTTCTGTACCGGCGGATACAAGGCTTTGGCGTTCTGCACCTTCAGGTGTTTGCCTTCGAAATCCACCGCCTCGCCTTGCAACACGCGGCGCCAGATCTTGAGGAATTCGTCGGTGACTTCGTAGCGTTCGCTGTGGCTGAGGAAACTGCCGTCGCCACGGTTTTCGTCCGGGTCGCCGCCGGTCACGACGTTGATCAGCAAGCGGCCGTTGGACAGACGATCCAGGGTGGCGGCCATGCGCGCCGAGACGGTCGGCGAAATGATCCCCGGACGGATCGCCACCAGATAACGCAGGCGTTCGGTCAGAGGCACCAGCGCCGAGGCGATCACCCACGAATCCTCGCAGGAACGCCCGGTGGGAATCAGCACGCCGTGGTAGCCGAGGCTGTCGGCGGCTTGCGCCACCTGTTTCAGGTAATTGAGGGTGACCGGGCGCGCGCCTTGGGTGGTGCCCAGATAGTGACCGTCGCCGTGGGTCGGCAGGAACCAGAAAACATCCATGAACAGCTCCTCAGGCGATTTTCAGCAAAGGTTTGATAGGTGTGCCGAACAGCGGCGCGGCGCGTTCGGCGGCCAGGCGAATGCGGGCCTTGAGCGGTTCGCTGGTGATCTGGTAGTCGGCGAAATCGGCTTCGGTGGCGTACACGCCGATCGGCAGGGTCACTGCCTGGAAGAAACTGAACAGCGGGCGCAATTGGTGATCGAGGACCAACGCATGGCGTTCGCTGCCACCGGTGGCGGCGAGTAGCACAGGCGTGTCGATCAGCGCATTCAGGTCGATCAGGTCGAACAAATGCTTGAGCAAGCCCGGATAGGAGCCGCGATAAACCGGCGCGGCGACGATCAGCAGGTCAGCCTGTTCGATGGCTTGCAGTTCGGCTTCGATCTCGGCGGGCAGTTCCTGACGGGACAGTGCGGCGCCGAGTGGGCGGGCGATGTCTCCGAGTTCGATCAAATGGCTCTCGATCGGCAAGTGACCGGACAATTCGGTCAGCAGAGCCTGAGTCAGCACCAGCGTGCGCGATGGACGCCAGGTTCCGCCGGACAAGGCGACGACTTTCAATGGACGCGACATGATCAGTTCCTTTTTCAACAGTTGCTCGGCGAGCAGTGAGTAGTCACTGGAGCAGAGCAAGCGCTGTACCAATTCCTTTGAGGCCCGTATTGCGGGGCTTTGAGCGTTGTCAGTGGCTGTGCTTTTGTGACTTTCAGGCCGGTTTGTTGAACCGCTGTTGCCTGGGAAACAGTTGCTGGAGCAACAGTGCCGAACGCGATGAAGGATTTATAAAGGCTGACTGTTATTCCGTAAAAGACTGTTAATTGATATTGATAGAACTTTTGTGAATATTTGAACCTGACCTGTCGGAAACCTGATAGCCACTATTGAGAGCGTTGATTTCTGCCACGGCCAGCTCGGGCGTAGCCTTTGCTCATCGACCAACACCCGCCACGGCAGGACGCTCCCATGAATCGTTTACTGACTGTTTCCCTGATGTTCGCTGTCTCCGTTCTCGCCGGTTGTGCGAGCCACGTTTCCCCGGAACTGCGCCCTTACACGGCGGAAGAAACCCGCGAACTGGCGCTGGAAACCCTGAATCGCAGCGGCTTGTCGTTCGAGGAATACCACGCGAAGAAAGCCCTGCTGCTCGGCCAGCCACAGAAGCCTTTCGGGTTTGATAACAAGGGTGAAATGAGCGCAGAGCGGGCCGTACAGCTGCACGGTCGTCCTAGCTGATCCGTAACTGTACTGCTCGAAGTTTTACCCAACTGTCTGTGGGTTTGCGCGGCGCCGTGGGATAGGGTCAACACCTGAATGACCCTGACGGACTGCCTGCCATGACCCTTTCGCTCGACCTGCTGCTGGGCTTTGCCCTGTTTGCCCTTGTCACCTCGATCACACCGGGGCCGAACAACACCATGTTGCTGGCATCGGGCGTGAATTTCGGCTTTAACCGCACCATCCCCCATATGCTCGGCATTACCTGCGGCTTCTTTGTGCTGGTAGTGGCGGTGGGTTTTGGCCTGGGCGCAGTGTTCCAGACCTATCCGTTGCTCTATACGGTCCTGCGTTACGTCGGCGCGGCGTACTTGCTGTATCTGGCGTGGACAATCGCGCATTCGGGCCCGGTCAGCGATAGCGAGCAGGGTGATGCGAAGCCGATCAGCTACCTCGGCGCGGCGGCTTTTCAGTGGGTCAATCCCAAGGCGTGGATCATGGCCATCGGTGCCATCAGCACCTACACGCCGATGCAGGGCTATTTCACCAACGTGATCGTGATTGCGGCGGTGTTCGCCATCATCAACCTGCCGAGCGTCGGCGTCTGGGCGGCGTGCGGGACTTTGCTGCGCAATGTGCTCAAGGAGCGCCGCTGGTTGCGGGTGTTCAACTGGGGCATGGCGGCGCTGCTGGTGATTTCGCTGTATCCGTTACTCCTTGAAAGCATTAGCTGACGCAGTGCTACAACCGCCGGCCCGATGCCTGTTAAAGTCGCGTTCAGGAGCGTTCCTACGCACTTTTAAATGAAGTTGTTCTTCTTTAACGGCATCCGATCAGGTATTGATGACGCTCTCGAACCCGGGCGCAGCTCACAAGGCTGCGCCGTGCCGTTTGTAGACACGAGCTTCCTGATCCCGGAACACGCTCTGCGAGTCTTTTTATGAACACACGTGCGCTGTATTTCGATTACGCCGCCACCACCCCGGTGGACGAGCGGGTCATCCAGGTGATGATCGAGTGTCTAGGTTTCAATGGTAACTTCGGCAACCCGGCTTCCAGTTCCCACGCCTTTGGCCAGCAGGCCCGGCAAACGGTCGAGCACGCTCGCCGGCAAGTCGCCGAACTGGTCGGTGCCCAGGCGCAGCAGATCGTCTGGACCTCCGGCGCCACCGAATCCAACAACCTCGCGCTTAAAGGCGTGGCCCAGGCCCGTGGAGTATCCGGCGGGCACATCATCACCAGTCAGATCGAACACAAGGCCATCCTCGACACCGCCCGGCAATTGCAGGACGCCGGTGTCGCCGTGACCTATCTGGTGCCGGACGCCGAAGGCCTGATCACCCCGCAAGCGGTCAGTGAAGCGATGCGTGATGACACCTTTCTGGTGTCGCTGATGCTGGTCAACAACGAACTCGGCACCGTCAACGACATCCCGGCCATCGGCGAAGTGGTGCGTGGGCGCGGGGCGTTGTTTCATGTCGATGCGGCCCAGGGTGCCGGCAAGGTCGCGATCGATCTGGCGCAATGGCCGGTGGACCTGATGTCGTTCTCGGCGCACAAGCTCTACGGCCCCAAAGGCATTGGCGCGCTGTATGTCGGCCCGCGTGCGCAGCAGCGCTTGCAGGCGCAGATACACGGTGGCGGTCACGAGGGCGGCTTGCGCTCCGGTACGTTGGCGACTCACCAGATTGCTGCCATGGGCTCGGCCTTTGCCCTGGCCGCCGAAGCTTTCGATGACGAGAAGAAAATCATCGTCGCGTTGCGCGAGCGATTGCTCGAACAGCTCTTGAGCCTGCCCGGCGTACGCCTCAACGGCAGCTCCACCCAACGTATTCCGCACACCTTGAGCCTGACTTTCAGCGAAGGCGAGTTCAACCCGGCGGCGCTGAGCCATTCGATCGCGTTTTCCGCGACCTCGGCCTGCAATTCCGCGAGCAACGCACCGTCCCATGTTTTGCTGGCATTGGGGTATGACGCGCATCTGGCGGGGCGCACGATTCGCCTGAGCCTCGGCCGTTTCACCACCGCCGAAGACATCGACAAGGCTGCAGAACTGATCAAGACCGCCTGCGCCAGTGCTCCGGCATTCTGGGCGACAGGGCTTTAACGAGCTGGCTTCGAACGGCACCAAACAATAACGATGAAGTGATTGGCAGGAGACATGATGAGTACCCAGACCTTGACCGAAGGAACGGTTCCCCAGCGCCTCGCGCACACCCGTGAACTGATGCGTCGCGAGGGTATCCACGCATTGCTGGTACCGTCCGCCGACCCGCATCTGTCGGAATACCTGCCGGGTTACTGGCAGGGCCGGCAATGGCTGTCGGGTTTCCATGGCTCGGTCGGCACATTGATTGTCACCACCGATTTCGCCGGGGTCTGGGCCGACAGTCGCTACTGGGAACAGGCGACCAAGGAACTCAAGGGCAGCGGCATCGAACTGGTGAAACTGCAACCAGGTCAGCCGAGCCCGCTGGACTGGCTGGCCGAGCAGACGCCGGAAGGTGGCGTGGTCGCGGTCGACGGCGCAGTGATGGCCGTCGCGTCAGCGCGTACGCTGGGCAGCAAGCTCGAAGCGCGGGGTGCCCGTCTGCGTACCGACATCGACTTGTTGAAAGAAGTCTGGAGCGACCGCCCGGCGCTGCCGAATGCGCCGATCTATCAGCACCTGCCACCGCAGGCGACTGTCAGCCGTGGCGAGAAACTCGCCAAACTGCGTGAAACCCTGCAGGAACGTGGTGCCGATTGGCACTTCATCGCAACTCTCGACGACATCGCCTGGCTGTTCAACCTGCGCGGCGGCGATGTGTCGTTCAACCCGGTATTCGTTTCCTTCGCGCTGATCAGTCAGCAACAAGCCACGCTGTTTGTGGCCTTGAGCAAGGTTGATGCTGAGCTGCGTGCCGTGCTGGAAAAAGACGGCGTGACCCTGCGTGACTACAGTGAAGTCGCTGACGCCTTGCGTGCGATTCCGAGTGGCGCGAGCCTGCTGGTGGATCCGGCACGGGTCACCAGTGGTTTGCTGGATAACCTCGACAGTGGCGTGAAACTGGTCGAAGGCCTGAACCCGACCACGCTGGCCAAGTCGCAGAAGAGCCTGGCGGACGCCGGGCATATTCGTCAGGCGATGGAGCAGGATGGCGCGGCGCTGTGCGAGTTTTTCACCTGGCTGGAATCGGCCTGGGGTCGTGAACGCATTACAGAGCTGACCATTGACGAGAAGCTCACTGCTGCTCGTGAGCGTCGTCCGGATTACGTGTCGCTGAGTTTCAACACCATCGCTGCATTCAATGCCAACGGCGCGATGCCGCATTACCACGCTACCCCGGAAGAACACGCGGTGATCGAGGGTGATGGCTTGTTGCTGATCGATTCCGGTGGTCAATACCTGGGCGGCACTACCGACATTACGCGCATGGTGGCTGTTGGTACGCCGAGCGAAGAACAGAAACGTGACTGCACCCGAGTGTTGAAGGGCGTGATTGCGTTGTCCCGCGCGCATTTCCCGAAAGGCATTCTGTCGCCGCTGCTGGACGCGATTGCCCGTGCGCCGATCTGGGCCGAAAACGTGGATTACGGCCATGGCACCGGTCACGGTGTGGGTTATTTCCTCAATGTGCACGAAGGCCCGCAGGTGATTGCCTATCAAGCGGCGCCGGCGCCACAGACTGCCATGCAGCCGGGCATGATCACCTCAATCGAGCCGGGCACTTATCGTCCGGGCCGCTGGGGTGTGCGGATCGAGAACCTGGCGATGAACGTAGTGGCTGGAAGCAGCGAGTTCGGCGAGTTCCTCAAGTTCGAAACCCTGACCCTGTGCCCGATCGATACCCGTTGTCTGGAGCCGTCGTTGCTGACGCAGGAAGAGAAGCAGTGGTTCAACGCCTATCACGCCGAAGTGCGCGAGCGTCTGAGTCCGCTGCTTGATGGCGCGGCACTGGAATGGTTGAACACGCGTACTGCCGCTATTTAAACGGTTGAAGCTCGGGCGCTGCTGCCAGCGCCCGGGTCATGAAATCGACAAACGCGTTGACCCTGGCGGACTGGCGACGGTTCGCCGGGAACACGGCGTGAATCGGCAATGATCGGGTCTGGTAGTCCTGCAACAGGGCGACCACTCGCCCCACCTTCAAATCCTCGCTGAACAGCCAGACCGGTGACAGCGAAATCCCCAGTCCTCCCAAAACCATTTCGCGGATCGCTTCGGAGTTGTTGCTCTGTGCATTGCCTTTGATGCGCACCTCGTGATGTTGGCCGGCCTTTTCGTAGGTCCACAGGTTTTGCGATTCGAGCAGGTTGAATTGCAGGCAGTTGTGCTGCGCAAGATCCTGCGGCGATTGTGGGGGTTCAAGGCGTTGCAGGTAGGCAGGCGCTGCGACGGTGACGCGATGGGTGGTGCCTATACGACGGGCGATCATGCCGCTGTCGTTCAATTCGCCGATGCGCAGGCTGACATCCAGGCCTTCGTTGACCAGATCCAGGTTCTGGTCGTTCAGCTGCAGGTTGATCTGAATCTGTGGGTATTGCTTGAGAAAGTCGGGCAGTCTTGGAGCGATCTGCAGGCGACCGAAGCTGACTGATGAACCGATTCGTAACGCCCCGGCGACTGTTTCCCGCCCCGACTGGAAACTGTGTTCGGCAGCATCCACCGCAGCAAGGATTTTTCGGCACTCGTTGTAGTACCGCTGACCTTCATCGGTCAGCGACAGCCTGCGCGTACTGCGGGCAATCAGCTTGCCACCCAGCTGGATTTCAAGGGCGCGCAGGACTTTGCTGATGGTCGGCTGGGTGGTCTGCAGTTCCCGGGCAACGGCGGAGAAACTGCCGCGTTCGACCACCCGGACGAAGATCGCCATTGCGTTGAGCTTGTCCATGAAACGCCTCATTCATGCCGTTTTGGCATGCTCAATATAGTCATTTGGTGTCTTATCGGCATGGGTCTGTTGCGGGAACATGGCTTCACTTTCTCCCACAGGAATGACCGAAATGACCGACTCACTGCATATGCGCGCGCTGATGGTGGACACCGCTGACGGTCCGCTACGCCTGGTTTCCCTTGAACGCCCGGTGGCGGGCGCCGGACAGGTATTGGTGCGGATCAAGGCCAGCGGTGTGAATCCGCTGGATCTGAAAATCCGTGCGGGGCAGGCCGCCCATGCTCGACAGCCGTTGCCGGCGGTGTTGGGGCTGGATCTGGCGGGTGTGATCGACTCGGTGGGAGAGGGCGTACAGGGCTGGGCGCCGGGCGATGAGGTTTACGCGTTGGCAACCGGCATAGGAGGCGTGCAGGGTTCTCTGGCCGAGTTTGCGGTGGTCGATGCGCAGCTTCTGGCGCGCAAACCGGGCAATCTGAGTATGCGTGAGGCGGCGGCTTTGCCGCTGGTGCTGATTACTGCCTGGGAAGGATTGGTGGATCGTGCTCGGGTGAGTGCCGGGCAAAAGGTATTGATTCAGGGTGGGGCAGGTGGCGTTGGGCATGTGGCGGTGCAAATTGCTCGCGCGTTCGGTGCCGAGGTTTTTGCGACAGGTTCCGCAGGACAACGGGGGATCATCGAAGGGTATGGCGCGACGTTCATTGATTACCGAGAGACGTCGGTCGAGGACTATGTCGGTCAATACACGGCGGGAGAGGGGTTCGATATCGTTTATGACACGGTGGGCGGCGAAACGCTGGATGCGTCCTTCAAGGCCGTGCGGATCTACCACGGTCATGTGTTGAGTTGTCTGGGCTGGGGGCAGCATGCTCTGGCGCCGCTGTCATTTCGGGGCGCGACCTACTCCGGGGTATTTACCTTGTTGCCGCTGCTGACCGGGAAGGGCGGCGAGCATCATGCCGAGATTTTGCGCCAGGCGGCCCTGTTGATCGACGCCGGAGAGGTGAAACCATTGCTCCATGCGCGTCGGTTTACGCTTGAGTCAGCCGGCGAAGCCCATGAACTGCTTTCATCGAAAGCAGCGCAGGGACGTCTTGTCGTAGAGATCTAGCGCAGGGCTTCTTCAACGAAGTCGAGCCGGTCCTGACCGAAGAACAACTGATTGTCGATAAACATGCTCGGCGCACCGAAGACGCCACGCTTCACGGCTGTTTCGGTGTTGTCCTTGAGGGCAGTCTTGACCGCTTCATCATTGGTCAGTGCCTGTATCTGTTCAGGATTGAAGCCGTGTTCGGTCAGCACGGCTGCGACTGTTGTCGGTTCGTCGAGGCTGCGTCCTTCAACCCACAGTGCTTTGAACAGGCAGTCGATGAACGCCAGGAAGCGCTCCGGGTGCCGTAATTGAATGCCGGTCACCGCTCGCATCAACATCAACGTATTGATCGGGAAGTGCGGGTTGAACCTCAGGGGGACGCCGTAACGTTTGGCGTAGCGGTCGAGATCCTGGAACATGTAACGGCCCTTGGCCGGGATCATCGCCGGTGAAGCATTTCCGGTGGCTTTGAACACGCCGCCCAGCAACATCGGGATATAGATCAACCGGCTACCGGTCTCGGCGCAGATTCTCGGCAGTTGGGTGTACGCCAGATAGGTGGCGGGGCTGCCGAGGTCGAAGTAGAACTCCACGGTTTTGCTCATGTTCGCTGCACTCTGTTTTTTGTTATCGGGGGGGGTTACCAGCGTTCATTCCAGGGACGCAGATCCAGCTCGAAGGTCCAGGCATCCCTTGGCTGACTGTGCAGGTACCAATAGTTCTCGGCGATGTGCTCTGGATCGAGAATACCGTCCTGATCCCTGGTTGCGTATTTGTCGGGGAAGTTGCTGCGGATGAAGTCGGTGTCGATGGCACCGTCGACTACTATGTGGGCAACGTGAATGTTCATCGGGCCGAGTTCCCGGGCCATGCTTTGCGCCAGTGCGCGGATGCCGTGCTTGGCGCCGGCGAATGCGGCAAAACCGGAGGCTCCGCGCAGTCCGGCAGTAGCACCGGTGAACAGAATGGTGCCGCGCTGGCGGGTGACCATGCGCTTTGCCACCTCGCGAGCGTTGAGAAAACCCGAGAAGCAGGCCATTTCCCAGATCTTGAAATACTTGCGTGCGGTTTCTTCGAGAATGCTGCAAGGCACGTTGGCGCCGATGTTGAAAACGAATGCTTCGATCGGACCGAGGCGGGTTTCGATATCTTCGATCAGCGCAATTACGTCTTCTTCTTTGCGCGCGTCACAGGCAAATCCATGGGCTTGGCCGCCGTCCGCCTGAATGGCTTCCACCAACGGCTGCAGTTTTTCGGCGCTGCGCCGTGTGACGCACGCGATGAAACCTTCTTTGGCAAACCGCTTGGCGATGGCACCGCCCGTGGCGTCACCTGCACCGACAATCAATACGATCTTCTTGTTATTCATGGGTGGAGCCCTTTGGTAAACGATCGTTAAGTGAACGAACGTTATGCTAGGATTCGGTCAGCGTCAAGACAGCTCACCCCCGAGGAAAAAACCATGCGTTACTCCGCCAGCCACAAACTGGAAACCCGAGAAAAACTGCTGCAAAGCAGCGCGCTGTCGGCGAAAAGCTCGGGTTTCTCGACGGTTGGGGTTGATGCTCTGATGAAGGCAATCGGATTGAGTGGAGCTGCGTTCTATAGTCACTTTTCATCGAAGAGTGAGTTGTTCGCGGCGATCGTTGAGCGTGAGTTGAGTCAAAGTCTGGAGCGGCTGGGCGGGAAGGAAACGCAGGACAGGCAGCGCTTGCAGCGCTGTCTCAAGCAATATCTGAGCATGGCTCATGTCGAGCAGCCCGAGTCGGGCTGTGCGTTACCGGCATTGGGCGCCGAGATAGCCCGTTCGGATGAGTCGGTTCGTGAGCAGGCTGAATTGTGGATCTGCCGACTTCAGGAGAGCTGGGCACTGATACTGGAGAGCGACAGCCTGGCGTGGGCGATTCTGTCGCAATGTGTCGGGGCATTGGTGGTGGCGCGAATGCTTGCTACGCCCGAGATTCAGCGCAGGGTGCTGGACGCGAGCCATCAGGAAATTCAACGCCAGCTCGATGAGCAATGCGCCGAGTGAAATGGCGTCGGACTATTTACAGATGACGATCATGCTGCGGCTGGTATAACCGGCCGGATTCAATCCGAACGGATAATCACCCGGTTCTTCCACGGCGTCGCCAGACTTGGCGATGACTTTGTAACCCTTCGGTGCACAGGAATTGGCAGCGCTGGTATAGCACTTGTCCCAGGAAGACGAGAGACCAGAGCAGTTGATATGCAGCCCTTTCTTGCCGTGCTTCACCTGGGTTTTCGATGTCGCTGCACAGCCCGCAACTGCGAGTACGGCGATCAGTATCAAAATTCGTTTCATTACC
The DNA here is from genome assembly GCF_017491585.1 of Pseudomonas sp. 58(2021). Classification (NCBI taxonomy): domain Bacteria; kingdom Pseudomonadati; phylum Pseudomonadota; class Gammaproteobacteria; order Pseudomonadales; family Pseudomonadaceae; genus Pseudomonas; species Pseudomonas sp. 58(2021). The sequence continues at coordinate 1,681 of NZ_JAFGYZ010000035.1, read as the reverse complement.
ATCCTTAATGGCAGCCTCGAGTCTGGCGCTCGGGTCTGCCCGTATTCGCTCGCGCTGTAGGCGTTCTGATGTCCCTATCCGAAAAAGTCCATGTCTGGCACTGAGTTACGAGGCTAAACATGGCCTAAATGAGCGCCAATTGCCAGACCTAAGTCAAATCCTGTCTCAATCTGCCGCAACCGCTGGCTTGGCGGCCGCGCCCATTGTCATGGTTGCACCCACGGAGGCCAGAATAATGCACAGGATTGCCATCCATTGCGCAAACGTCAGGTACTCCTGCAGGAACAGCAGACCCGACAAGGCGCCGAATGCGGGTTCGATACTCATCAGCGTGCCAAAGGTGCGGGCCGGCATACGGGTGAGGGCAACCATTTCCAGGGTGTAGGGCAGCGCGGTGGAAAGAATGGCCACGCCAATTGCGACGGGAATCAGCGATGGTGTCAGTAGCGCCGCACCCGCATGGACGATGCCGATGGGGGCGACAAACAGAGCCGCGATCATGACGCCCAGCGCCGCTGTAGTTACACCGTTGTCGGCACCGGCCTTCTGCCCGAATAGAATATACAGCGCCCAACAGGCACCAGCCCCCAGTGCATAGCCGGCACCCACAAGATCCAGACCGGTACTGGTCGCTCCTGTCGGTATCAGCAGAAGCAGTCCAACAGCGGCAAGGGCGATCCAGAGGAAGTCGATGGCACGACGGGAAGCATAAATGGCAACGGCCAGTGGGCCGGTGAACTCCAGAGCGACGGCAATCCCTAGCGGCACGGTACGCAGCGACATATAAAAGAGGAAGTTCATCCCGCCCAGGGCCATTCCGTAGACGATGACTGTTCGCAGTGACCTGCCGGTCAGCTTCGCTCTCCATGGGCGCAACAGCAACAGCATGATTACGCTGGCAAATATCAGACGCAATGTTGTCGTTCCTTGGGCGCCGACCACGGGAAACATGCTCTTGGCCAGCGATGCTCCGGATTGGATGGACGCCATGGCTATTAATAGCAGGCCAACCGGAAACAGGATTGAGGCCAGGCTGCGGGGTTGCTCATTCATTGCGCTGAGTCGTCCAAAAGAGTAGCGGAGGTGTGTTTTGTTTTTGATATTGGGCAATATATTGCGCACTGATTTCCTGCTCGTCTATATAGCAGGGGGCTTTTCGCATCGCTTGATAGAAAAACGAAATTAAGTGTTGACGGCAGATTCTGGAGGTCTATAATTCGCCCCACTTCCGGCGCAGTCGAAACGGAAAACTCCTTGAGATTCAATGAGTTACACGGTTTTCGATAGCGGTTTGCTTCAGATCATCGAAGCCTGGAAGGAGTTGGAAATGCCGGTTTTCCTGGCGCTTTCAACGGTTCGATCTTCTCGGTCGAAAGCGGAGAAAAAGAGGTGTTGACAGCAGCGTGTAACGCTGTAGAATTCGCCTCCCGCTGACGAGAGATCGGAAGCGCAAGTGGTTGAAGTTGTTGAAGAAATCTTCGAAAACTTCTGAAAATAATCACTTGACAGCAAATGAGGCTGCTGTAGAATACGCGCCTCGGTTGAGACGAAAGCTCTTAACCAACCGCTCTTTAACAACTGAATCAAGCAATTCGTGTGGGTGCTTGTGGAGTCAGACTGATAGTCAACAAGATTATCAGCATCACAAGTTACTCCGCGAGAAATCAAAGATGTAACCAAC